>DATNPP010000582.1:0-14147 GCA_036703175.1 Oscillatoriaceae cyanobacterium | reverse complement strand
GAGCAGGCGCTCGCCACGCCGATCGACCAGCCGCGCAACAACAAGCGCCGGCGCAACCGCAAGGAAAAGCAGCCGCAACAGCAGCCTTCGCGCAAGAAGCGCTTCGAGCAGGACCGCACGCGGCGCGTGCGCCCGGCCGGCCGGGAGAACCTCGAGATCTCGCGCCGCGGCGGCGACGAGAACTTCACGCGCCACGCCGAGACCTGGTGGGCCGACAAGTGGCTCTACACGCTGAACCGCTTCGGCTGGAAGGGTCGCCTCGCCAACGGCCGGCTCTACGCGAAAGACGGCCGCGTGGTGGCCTTCACCGTCGAAGCGGGCCGCATTCGCGCCCGCGTGCAGGGCAGCCGGCTGGAGCCCTACGACGTCACGATTCAGCTCAAGGCGCTCTCGGAGGGGGACTGGGATCTCGTCGTCGACGTCATGAGCTGCCAGGCGGTGTTCACGGCACAGCTGCTCGCGGGCGAGATGCCGCTCGACGTCGAGGAGGCCTTCGAGGCCGCCTACGCACCCTTGTTCCCGCGCTCGCAAGCCGACATTCAGGCGCGCTGCAGCTGCCCGGATCCCGTGAACCCTTGCAAGCACATCGCGGCAGTCTACTACGTGATGGCCGAGGCGTTCGACAAGGATCCCTTCATGATCTTTCTGTTGCGCGGCCGCTCGCGCGAGGCGCTGCTGGCGATGCTGCGCGCGGCGCGCGCCGCCGAGGCCAAGGCCGCGCCGATGGCCGTCGAGACCTTCGAGGGCTCGAGCCTGGACTCGCTGCGCTTCTGGCAGGCGGGCGAGGAGCTCGAGACCGTGCACATCGCGATTCAGACCCCCGCGCTACCGGGCGGCATCGCCAAGCGTTTGGGCCGGCCGCCGTTCTGGCGATCGCCCGCGGATCCCGTCACGCGCCTGGGCGAAATTTACGAATCGCTCGCCAAACGCGCCCGCGAGGTCGCGCTCGCGGATCAGCTCGCCGGCAGCGGCGTGGAGCACTAAAATGGCCACCCAGCACCTCTTCGTGCCCAATCTCTACGCGGACGATCTCGAAGCCGAGGGCACCCCGCCCAGCACGGCGGCCATGAAGGTGAACGAGCGCAAGAAGGACATCCGCCGCGTGGAGGCCGCCCTCGAAGGCCTGGGCGTGCCCTTCAAGCACGAGCGCGTCGGCACCTCGGCGACCTTGACCGAGGACGAGGCACAGCAACTGCTGGCGCTTCTGCCGCGTTCCTTGCCGAGCCGCTGCGACCTCGAGCTGCAAGCGGTCGAATGAAAAAAGCCCGCCGATGGCGGGCTTTTCAAGGTTTGTTCTAGTTGCCCGACGCAGCGGGCGCTTGCGGCGCCGACACGGCGTTGCCGAAGAGCTGCCCCTGGGCGGCCAGCTGCGCGAGCACGTTCTCGAACTCGGAGAGCGTGACCTTGCCGTCGTGGTTCTCGTCCAGCTGCGCGAGGCTCACGGTCTCGGGCAGATTGCCGACCTCGTTGTCGTCGAGGATGCGGTTGCCGTCGCGATCCGCCTGGGCGAACTGCACGCCGGCCAGGTAGCGGAAGGTCTCGATCACGGGCTCCTGGAACTGGGGCTGGCTGAACTCGTACAGGCTCACCTTGCCGTCATGATTGAGATCCAGCTTGGTGAGCATGTCCTGCGGATCCACTTGTTCCGGAGCCTGGGCGCCCGGAACGGGCACCAGATCCATCGTCGGCGGCAGCTCGTCGACGGTCAGCACGCCGTTTTGATCCTTGTCGAGCTGCTTGAAGACGTAGGTGAAGAGGCCCTTCACACCCTTCTCGGCGCCGTAGAGCGAGGCGCTCTGGTAGCCGCCGGCCGTCGGCACGGACGCCATCATCATGCCGGGGGCGCCGCCACAACCGGCGAGGAGCGCGGGCACGGCAATCAGGGCGAACAGCTTCTTCATTCGAAACCTCCTTCGAGGATGTCTTGCAATTCAGATGCTGTTCTTATCGCGCGGTGCGGCGATCACCTTTCGCGTCCATATTAAAGGACTGGTTAAGTAAGAGATAAGGTTGATTTAATCTAGCCGGGCAATAAAAAAGGCGCTCCGCAGAGCGCCCGGATGATGCGGCTTAGCCGACTTGCAGCGGCTGATTGCCCAGCGAGGCGGCCGGCTGCGGCCAGCGGGCGTTGAACTCCTGCTGCATCGCCGTGAAGAGCTGATCGAGCTCCTGAATCTTGGTCGGATCCGTCTGCACCTCGGAGAGCGCCTTCACGTAGTAGAGCTTCTCGGCGTCCGAGATCTCCTGGGCGGGCAGATTGCCGTTCCAGTCGAAGGCGGTCGCGTAGCGCTGGTGGATGAGCGCCGTGGTCTGCGCGTCGAGCGTGATCTGAGAATTCACCGAGTCGTCGAAGGCGCTGCCGGTCTGCGGGGCGCTCGTCGAGGGATCGGCCTTCGCGGGCAGAACCTTGTCCAGCGTGTAGTGCTCGAGGCCCATACCGGCGACGGTGCCGCCGGCCATCACGCCGATGCCCTTGGCGAGGCCGGGGAAGCGCAGGGCCACCAGGCCGCAGATCGCCGCCGAGATGAGCTTGTGCTGCATCACGAAGCCGAGCGCCGGCTTGCCGATGTGGTCCACGAAAGGCGACCAGATGTGGTCGTGCAAAAAGCCGCCGATGCCGCCGAAGACGGTGGCGAGGGGCTTGGCGACCGCATTGGGGACGATCTTCGCGATGACGTTGGCGATCGGCTTGCCGATCGTGCGGCCCCACAGGTCGTAGCCGAGCATGCCGGCGGCGAAGCCCGCAACGCCGAGCAGCAATCCCGCGGGCGCGAGCGCCGGGAAAAGCGCGGTCAAACCGGCCGTGGCGAGCGCGCCGCCCACGGTCCAGGCGCCGTAGCCGAGCGACTCGGACACGACGTTGCCGACGTACTGCTTGGCCGTCACCTTGCCGGTGCGGTAGGACTGGGCGTCGAACAGGGCCTGCATCGGAAGGCCCCAGACGACCGAGCTCTTGACGTCCTTCATCACGCCCTCGACGCTCGTCGAGGACGCGGTGCCGATCATGCGCTGCAACTTGTTGCCGTTGGCGTCGGCCGTGCCGACCTGCGCGGCGCCGTCGCCCAGATTGGCGCCGACGCTCGCGGAAGCGTTGCTGCCGACTTCGGCCTTGCCGAGCGACAGGGCCTTCTCGTCTTGCGCGACGGCCGCCTCGGTGTTCGCGACGGGCGCGACCGGCTCCTTCACCTTGGGCGCCTTCGGCGCCTTGGGCGCTTTGGGAGCCTTGGCGGCAGGGACCTTCTTCTCGCGAACGCTCGTCATTTCCGAACTCCTTTTAACAACCTGATGACAGTATCGAAAGAACGAGCGCGTGACTTGCTTAAAGCCTCAAAGCTTAAAGAAAGAATTACCCACGCTTTCTAACCCTTGTATACCCGCTATGTTAAAGGATCTATCGATTGCCGCGCGCCCCTTGAGAGACCCCGGAACGGCTGGTAAAATCGATCGCTCGGGCGTTCTGGCCCACGAGGTGTCATGTCCCAGCTCTCCATGCTCAATTCCGGCGCTTTCAACCCGCTGCTTCAGGGGCTGAACCCCGAGCAGCAGAAGGCCGTGACGGTGATCGACGGCCCGGTGCTCGTGGTGGCCGCGCCCGGCTCCGGCAAGACGACGGTGCTGACGAATCGCGTTGCCTACATGCTGCAGCAGGGCGTTCCGCCCGAGGCGATTCTGGCCGTGACCTTCACCAAGAAGGCCGCGACCGAGATGCAGGAACGGGTCGCCAAGCGCGTCGGCGACAAGGCGCTCGCCGAGCGATTGATGATCGGCACGTTCCACGCGATCTGCCTCAAGCTGCTGGACGGCCACTACAAGAAGCTGGGCTACCAGACCGAGAAGCAGCCGCACCTCGTGATGCCGGCGACCCAGCGCGCGATCTTCGATCTGCTCGTGCGCGAGAACGCGATGGAAGACGTGCGCTACGAGGATCTGGGGGCCTTCATCTCGCGCGCCAAGTCGATGCTCGTTTTTCCGGCCGCGATCAAGCGCCAGTCCGCCGATCCGGCCGAGGTGCGCTACGCCCACCTGTACGCGGCCTACCAGAAGCGCTTGCAGAAGCAGAATCTGATCGACTTCGACGACCAGATCTGCCTGGCCGTGCGGCTGTTGAGCGAGGTGCCCGAAGTGCGCGACGAGATTCAGGCGCGCTTCCGCTACGTGCTGGTCGACGAATACCAGGACACGAACCGCGCCCAGTACGAGCTGTTGCGGCTGTTGGCCGCGCCGCAGAACAACCTCTTCGCCGTCGGTGACGACGCCCAGGGCATCTACGGCTTCCGTGCCGCCGATCTGAACAACATTTTGAACTTCCAGCGCGACTACGCGGGCGCCACGCGGATCTTCCTCGAGACGAACTACCGCTCGACGCCGCAGATCGTGGCGCTCGCCAACAATTTGATCGCCCACAACTCGGGCCAGATCGCGAAGACGATTCGCGCGGCGAAGACCGGCGATCGCACCAGCGTGCTCACCTGCCAGTTCAAGGACAACTTCCACGAGGCCGAGGAGATCGCCGAGCGCATCAAGGAGCTGATCCGGCTGGGCACGATTCCCGACGAGATCGCGGTGCTTTACCGCACCCACGGCCAGGCCGCGCCGATGATGGATTCGCTCGCGCAGCGCGAGATTCCCTTCTCGGTGAAGCGCAGCGGCAACTTCTACGAACAGGCGGACATCGCGGAGACCTTGAGCTATCTGCGGCTCGCGATTCGCGGGCGGCATCCGCTCGCGGAGCTGGCGCTCGAGAAGCTGCTCGCCAAGATGGGCTTGCCGCGCGACGCGCTCGCCATGCTGAAAGTGGAGGGCGAGCGCCAAGGGCTGGACCTCATGAGCATCTGCTACCAGGTCGACACCGTGCCGCTGCCGACGCTCGCGCAAAAGGGCCTCGTGAAGCACGTGCTCGGCATGATCCACGGCTGGCAGAAGTGGCAGGGGCCGGTCGCCGAGCTCTACATGCAAATCATCACGCAGACGCACTACAAGTCGCGCCTGGAGAAGAAGAAGCGCAGCGAGGAGAGTTCGCAGCGCCTCGACGGGCTTTCGAGCATGTACGAGCAAATCAAGCGCTGGAACCCCGAGAACGTGCGCGAGGTCTTCAATCGCATCGACGCGGCTTCGAAGCCGAAGAAGGGCGACAAGAAGACCGGCTCGGTGCAGCTGCTGACGGTCCACGCCAGCAAGGGCCTGGAGTGGGACGCCGTGTTCGTGACGGGCCTCGAGGAGGGCATTTTGCCCTACCAGATCGCGCTGGACGAGGGCGAGCTCGCCGAAGAGCGCCGTCTCTGCTACGTGGCGATCACGCGCGCGCGCAAGTACCTGCAGGTCTCCTACGGCCGCGAGCGCTCGACCTTCGGCAAGAGCAAGGACACGACGCCCTCGCGCTTTCTGCAGGAGATGGCCGCGAAGCCAGAGGCCTAGCTCTTGGGGATCGGGTTGGCGTCCTTGATGTCGAGGCGGTTCCCGACGTTCGAGAGCACCTTGAGCGGGCCGCCGTTGACGTCGCTCGCGCGCATGAAGTCCGCGACCTGAAAGACCGGGTAGCCGGAGACGGTGGATTGCTTGACCGTGCCGGGCAGCAGGCCGTTCACGAAGCTCGAGGCCACTTCCGTGCAGTAGAGCGCCTGGTTCGTGGCCGGCGTGGCCGGATCGCTCGAGAGCATCGTCTCGTCGTAGGGCTTGCCGACGTCGGCCTTGACCGCCTGGAGGGCGTCCTGGGCCTTCTGCGGCGTCGTGTCCAGCTGCATCAGCACGAAGGTGTTGCGCTGGGACTCCTTGGCGTAGGTGCTCCAGTCCTCGGTGACGACGCCCTGCATCTGCAGCGGCTTGTTGCCCAGAATCTTGTCCAAAATCTTGCGAATGAAGCCGCCGACGCCCTTGTAGGTCTCGGGCTTCGTGCCCGTCTGGGCGATCGCCTGCGTGATCTGCACCTTGCCGTCGGGGCCCACGCCCGTCACGACGAACGAATGCACCGTCTTGCCGCCGCCGCCGGACAGCGCGATCAGCACCTTGCCGTCCTGCGGCTTGAAGTTCGCGGCCATCAGCTTGCGGGCCTGTTCGATCTGCAGGTCGGTCAGCGCCGCGGGCCCCGCATACGCGCCCGCCTTGGCCGGCGCGTTGAACATGTGCTTCACGAACGGGCCCGAAAAGGGCGACATCATCTTGTTCAACAGCGTGGAGTGCGTCAGCACGTCGTGAACGCCGCCCACCACGTCCGCCTCGGCCCGTTGGACCAGGCTGGGAGCGGCTTTGGTGGCCGCCTTGGTGAGGGGTTGGGAGGCGAGCGAACTCAGAGGCATGGCGAACTCCTTTCCGTCCTTATCGACCCCCCAGTTGTCAAAGTGACGTTAGCTTTTAGTTAATGAATGGTTCAAGGCGCAAATCGGCTCGGCGAGGGGCTCGCGTAAATTACCCTCCCTTGCCGCTTGGTGGAACCTCGGTCGCTTCATATAGTGAGCAAGGGAGTGATGAAAGGAGAGTGCGCCAGCATGCGTGCCCAATCCATTCGCCTCGCGCTGATCATGGGCGTGCTGCTCGCCGGGTGCGGCACGCAGCCCACGGCTCCGGCGCCGGATCCAAGCCCCTCGGGGGGACCCAGCGGTGTCTGGTCCAGCCTCGTCAACGCGCCGCTCGATGCTTTGGCCGAGCAGCAATACAAACAGCTGGATCAAGATCCCAGCGTCGCCGTGTTGCGGCAGTTGGCAAGCACGCTGAACGTCGACTTCCAGATCACGCAACAGGCCGATCAGACCGTCGTGCTGCAGAGCAACGCCGCGCAGGCGACGCACGTCGATCAGACGCCTCAGTTCACGCTGCAGCCGGTGGCGATCGCCCGCGTCACGCCGAGCAGCGTGCGCAACGGTTCCTTCAGCGCGCTGAACGTGCTGGACCGCAATCTGCACTCGGCCTGGGCGCCCGATCCGACCGATCAGCATCCCAGCCTCACCTTCGACCTGAACGGCTGCGTCACGGTCACGGCCCTGGCGTTGAAACTGAGCCCCGAGGGCGTGGTCGTGGACGTCGCCGTGAGCCAGGACGGCACGACCTGGCAGCCGCTCGTGACGGGCCTGGTGCCGCACTACCGCACGCTCGATTGGATCGATTTGCCGCCCACGCCGGCCCAGCACGTGCGCTTGAGCTTCCGCGGCGCGCAAAACGGCTGCTTGCTCGTGTGCAACGCCAACGTCTGCGGCCCGGTCTGCACGGCGCCGGTGCCCGCTGCCACGGGCGGCGGTGGCGGCGGCGAAGCGAGCGGAAGCGCCAGCCCGACGGCCAGCGCGACGCTCGGCCCGATCGCGAGCCCGACCACGCTGCCGAGCCCGGGGCCGACGGACAGCCCGTCGGCCAGCCCGACGGCAAGCCCGACGGCGAGCCCCGACGCCAGCCCGACGGCCAGCCCCACGAGCAGCCCGACGAGCAGCCCGACCGCTTCGCCGAGCCCGTCGCCGACACCTTCGCCCACGCCGACGCCAAAACCGTCGCCGAGCCCGACGCCGACCCCCAAGCCCAGTCCGACGCCCACGCCGAAGACGAGCCCGACGCCCAAGCCTAGTCCGACGGCATCACCGTAAAGGCACTGGCCCCGTCCAAGATGGACGGGGCCAGTGGTATTTCCTCTGTAGTTCCGACTACGACGCGACCGTCACGGGCACCATCACCGAGTCGACCATGCCGTGGATCGCCAGCTTGTCGAGCGGGCAGATCGTCGCCAGGATGCCATGCAGCTTGGCCTCGCCACCCGCCACGTAGTAGTAGGGACAAAGGCGGGCGCGGCCGTCCATCGGCACCACTTCCTCCTTGTGGAAGTTGTAGTACGAGACGGTGGTCTTCGCGGGCTTGTGGAAGGCCTGCAAGAGGTACGGGGTCTGCGGGAAGGACGCGAGCGCGTTTTTGAGCGCCACTTCCCAGTCCTCGCTGGAGAGATCGTGGCCGAAGGCCACGCCATGGCTGCCCCAGGCCAGGCTCGAGAAGCCCGAGGGCTTCACGACGAAGGCGCGCTCCTTCTTGTTCGTGTTCACGAGTTGCAGCCAGTCCGTCACGGGCGCGCCGTTGACGGTCAGGCCCGGAATCACGGCCTGCGGCGGCAGCGGCGTCGGATCGAGAATCCAGGTGCGCGGAATCAGGTTCTCGAGCACGTGGAAGGCCTCGCGGCCCAGCTCCTGCTGCCAATAAGCGCGCAGCACGGGGTGATGGAACAGCGCGAAGGTCATCTTCTCTTCGAGGAAGGCCTTGTAGGGCGGGGTGACGATCACCTGTTCCTTCTTGTTGGCGTACTGCACCAGCTCGGCCTTGGGAATGTTCTTCAGGTCGAACAGCTCGAAGAAGCGGTAGATCACGTCCACGCGCCGCTCGCCGGACTCCTGGCGCACCACCAGGCCGTCGTCGGTGTAGTGCAGGTCGTTCGGGCGCGCGACGTAAGTTTCGAGGCCCCGCGCGTTGAGCTCGCGGCCGATCCACTGCTGCTCGAGCCAGTAGTCGTTGCTCTCCTCGGAGACGACGATCGCCAGCGTCGGATTGATCTTGCCGGCCACGTCGCGGATCATCTCCGCGAAGCCGGTCACCAATCCGTCGCGTCCGCCGATCGGCTCGAAGCCGAAGTCCGCGTAGTCGTACGCCATGCTGCCCGTGAGCCCGATGCCGCCCGGCACCGCGTCCAGCTCGCAGGCGATCAGCTGGCCGTCCTCGTCGACGATGATGTCCGGGCGGATCACCATCGGCGTCAGCTTCTTGAAGCGGTTCATGCGCTGGTACTCGATCAGCGCCTCGGGCTTGCCCTGATCCAGGTAGGCCGCGACCCAGGCCGGCTGGCGGCCCTTCACGCTCTCGGAATAGAGCTTGTTGGCGGCCTGCATGTAGGCGAGCAAATGATTCCCGAGCGTCTGCAACTGATGGAAGACGCCGAGCGAAATCGCGTACGGCTCGGGCGAGATGCGCCAGCTGGCGTTGCGGCCGGGGCCGAGTTCCAGCCGCGCCTGGTTGTAGAGTGGGTTGTCGCCGGCGCGGCGATTCAGCTCGAGGGCGATCGCCTTGCCGTCGTCAGGCGTCACGGCGCCGACCGTGCGTGTGGCCACGGGATTGTGTGGGCCCATCGGGCTCTCCTGTTCAGGCCCGGAAATTCCGGGCTGCTGTCATCCCTCCCCCGCGAGGGGGGAGGGAAATTGAGGGTGCGTCTTAGTGCGCGACCTTGCCGTACTTCTGATCGAGGTAGGGCAGGATCTTTTCCTCGTCGTCGAGCATCACGTCGCCGTCGACCAGCACGGGCACGGTCCACTGGTTGGAGACCTCGTAGACCTCCTTGCGATCGCTGCGATTCGCCGGCACGTTGATCTTCTCGTACGGCACGTTCAACTGGGCGAGCTTGTCGCGCACCATCTTGCAGTAGGGGCAGGTTTCCAGGTTGTACAGCTTCATGGGATACCTCCGAATCAACGGCCTGCCGAACAGGCCTCGTCGAGCCCAGCGGGCTCAGCTTCCTCGTCTCCGATTTGCTTCATGATCGCCATGAAGCGCGTGTAATCTTCTTCTGAAAGCTTGCTCGCGAGCCGCACGGCCACCTCGCCGCAGCGCGCCTCGATCTCGGGTTTCAGCTTGCGCCCGGCGCTCTCGAGGCAGATGCGCACGGCGCGGCGATCGCCCGGGCATGGGCAACGGCGGATCATGCCCTGGCGCTCCATGCGATCGATCATGGGCGTCAGCGTGCCGGCGTCGACGCGCAGCGCGGCCGCGAGATCCTTGGCCAGCATCGCGTCGCGCTCGAAGAGGCAGGACAGAAAGTGCGCCTGGGCGATCGTCAGCCCCAGCGGCGCGAGCGCCTCCTCGTACAGGCGGACCACCCGGCGGTGCGCCAGGCCCAGGTTGAAACAGGGACAGTTTTGGACACCCATGACCACTCCGAACGATTTAGTTGGGGTGCCTTTATTTTGATGGAAAACAATTGGATGTCAAGCTAAATTTTTTGCGCCCGCTCCGACCCTATCAAGCAGCGGCCGAAACACCAACAGCCGAGCGGGCCCGAAGCGACGCGGCGCGCGCTCGCCCCTCAGATCACCTCGTACCAGATGCGCGGCGGCGCGGCGTTCACGGTGTGATAGGTGTCCAGCCCCTGCAACTCGACGGCGCGCTGCACGCGCAGGCCCTTGAAGGCGGCGATCGCCTTGAGAATCACGAAGGTCGAGCCGGCCGAGAAGGCGACGGTCGCGGCGACGGCGATCGCCTGCACGACGAGCTGATGCGGATTGCCGTAGAGCAAGCCGTTCGCGCCGCCGGGATTGAGGGCTTTGCAGGCGAACACGCCGGTCAGCAGCGCGCCGAGAATGCCGCCGACGCCGTGAACGGTGAAGGCGTCCAGCGTGTCGTCAATCGCCGCCCAGTCCTTCCAGTGCTGCGCGACGTAGCACGCGACGGCCGAGAGCGCGCCGAACGCCAGCGCGGCCATCGGCGAGACGTAGCCCGCGGCGGGCGTGATCGCGACCAGGCCCGCGACCATGCCCGAGACCGCGCCGATCACGGTGACCTTGCGATGACGGAAGTGGTCGAACGCCATCCAGGTGCATGCGCCGGCGGCGGCCGCGGTGTGGGTCGTGACGAAGGCCAGCGTGGCGATGCCGTCGATCGAGAGCGCGCTGCCGGCGTTGAAGCCGAACCAGCCGAACCAGAGCATGCTCGCGCCGAGAATCACGAAGGGCAGATTGTTCGGCGTGCTGGGCTGGCCGTGGTCGGCGCGCGGCCCGAGCACCATCGCGGCCACGAGGCCGGACACGCCCGAGGTGATGTGCACGACCGTGCCGCCCGCGAAGTCCAGCGCGCCGAGGGCATGCAGCCAGCCGTCCGAGCTCCAGGCCCAGTGGGCCACCGTGTCGTAGACCAGCGTGGTCCAGGCGGCCATGAAGATCATGAAGCTGGTGAAGCGCACGCGCTCGACGATCGAGCCCGAGATCAGCGCGGGCGTAATGATGGCGAACATGCACTGGAAAATCATGAAGGCCTGATGCGGAATCGTGGGCGCGTAGGTCGGATTGGGCAGCAAGCCGACCCCGTTGAGGCCCAGCCACTTGAGCGAGCCGACCAGCCCCGGCGCGAAGCTCGCCCCGGGCGCGAAGGCCAGGCTGTAGCCGCAGATCACCCACTGCACGCTCACGAGCGCCATCGCGCCGAAGCTGAGCATGAGCGTGTTCACGACGTTCTTGCCCTGGACCATGCCGCCGTAGAAGAAGCCCAGACCGGGCGTCATGAGCAGCACCAGCGCGGCCGAGATCAGCACGAAGGCCGTGTCGCCGCTGTTGACCGCCGCCTCGCCGGTCGCGGCAAGCGCGGGTTGAGCGAAGGCGAGCGTCAGCGCCAGGGCGAAAAGGAGCTTCTTGCTGAGCATACGGAAAACCTCCCGAGGGCCACCCGATGAAACAGCATCGCAGAAGGCCCCTGAAGGGGGGCTGAAGATCGCCCGGATTCCGATCAAAAGCCGGAATGCCCCAGCCAAGCGGCGAAAGGCCTCGATCACCTGTTCGAAATCTGCCATAATGAAACGGCCGACCGAGCTTCCGAGAGCCCCATGACCGTTCAGCCCTTGAGTGCCCTTCCTTCCATCGAGGCCTGGCTCGCCGCCGAGCCGCGGGCTGAGTATGCCTCGGAGGCCCCGTTCGCCGAGGTGATGATCGACGCGATCACGCTCGCGGACCCGCGTCCCTACACCTACAAGGTGCCCGAGCCCTGGCGCGGCCGATTGCTGCCCGGTATGGCGGTGCTGGTGCCATTCGGGCCCAAGCGCGGCGTGGCGGGCTACGTGACGGCGCTGTGCGACACGCCGCCCGAAGATCACGCGCTGCGCGAGATCGAGGAGGTCGTCTCGGGCGACGTGATGCCGCCCGCGCTGCGGCGATTGTTCATGTGGATGGCGGAAGAGACGATGGCGCCCTTGAGCGCGGTGCTCGGCACGGCGATGCCGCGCGGCACGCTCGCGCGGGTCAAGCGCTCGGTGCATCTGGCCGTGAGCCAAGAGACGTTCGAGGGGCTCGCGCGGAGTTTTCATGGGCCGGCGGCGGCGATCGCCCGCGTATTGCTCACCGCTGGCGGCGCATGTTCTCTGACGCGACTGCAAACCGCCGCGCGCCAGTCCAGCCGCGTGCTTTCCGAGTGGCGTGCGCGTGGGCTGATTCGCTACCACGCGACGCTCGAATGCCAGGAACAACGGGAAAAAGTACAGCTACACGCGATCGCGACGCCGGGTGCGTTCGAGCCGCTGAGCGAGCGCCAAGCCGAGATCGTGGCCTATCTCCAGCGCGCGGGCGGCGTGATGGGCCTGGCCGAGCTCGCGCGGGCCATGGGCACGAGCGCCGGCACGCTGCGCACGGTGGCGCGCAAGGGGGCGATCGCGATTCGCCCCATGCCCGTGCGCCGCTCGGCCGTGGGCCGGGCCAGCGGCGAGACGCCGCCGGCGCTCACGCGCACGCAGGCTTCGGTGCTCGAGACGATCGCCGAGGGTCCGGGCGTCGATCTGCTGCTTGGCGTCACGGGCAGCGGCAAGACCGAGGTGTACCTGCGGGCGATCGCCGAGGCGCTGGCGCGCGGCCAGGGGGCGATCGTGCTGGTGCCCGAGATCGCCCTCACGCCGCAGACCGTCCGGCGTTTTCAGGGGCGCTTCGGCGACCTGGTCGCCGTGCTGCACTCGCATCTGGGCGACGGCGAGCGCTTCGACGAGTGGCAGCGCATTCGCGACGGCTCGGCGCGCGTGGTGGTGGGGGCGCGCTCGGCGGTCTTCGCGCCGGTGAGCGATCTGGGGCTGATCGTGATCGACGAGGAACACGAATCGAGCTACAAGCAGGACAAGTCGCCGCGCTACCACGCCCGCACCGTGGCGCTGGCCCGCGCGCGACTGGAAGGCGCGACGGTGATTCTGGGCTCGGCGACGCCCAGTTTGGAGTCCTACACGGCCGCGTTAGAAGGGCGCTACAAGCTGCTGGAGATGCCCGAGCGCGTGGCGGAGCGGCCGTTGCCGCCGGTCGAGGTGGTCGATATGCGCGTGGAGCTCGAGGCCGGCAATCGCAGCCTGTTTTCACGGGCGCTGGGCGGGGCGCTGGAGGCGGCGATCGCGCGTGGCGAGCAGGCCATTTTGCTGCTCAATCGCCGCGGCTACAGCTCGTTCGTCTTCTGCCGCCAGTGCGGCTACGTCTGTCGCTGCACGCGCTGCGCCGTGGCGCTGACCTACCATGCGAACCCGACGCATTTGCGCTGCCACTACTGCGACCAGCGCCAGGAGATGCCCGAGACCTGCCCAGAGTGCAAGGGCCCCTACATCCGACACTTCGGCGCGGGCACGCAGCAGATCGAGGAGGCGACGGCCAAGCTGTTGCCGAATGCGCGTCTCGTACGCGTCGACCGGGACACGACGACGCGCAAGGGCTCGCATCAGGAGCTGCTCGACGCGTTCGGACGCGGCGACTACGACGTGCTCATCGGCACGCAGATGGTCGCGAAGGGGCTGGACTTTCCGCGCGTGACGCTCGTGGGCGTGATGGCGGCCGACGGGGCGCTGCATCTGCCGGATTTTCGCGCCTCGGAACGCACTTTCCAGCTGCTCACCCAGGTGGCCGGCCGCGCGGGGCGCGGCGATCTCGAGAGCCGGGTGGTGATTCAGACGTACTCGCCGACGCATCCGGCGATCGTGGCGTCGCGGGCGCACGATTTCAAGGCGTTCTACGAGCAAGAGGCGGTCGATCGCCGGGAGACGCTCTATCCGCCCTTCGTGGGCCTGGTGAGCGTGCTCTTCGCCGGAGCGGACCTGTCGATGACGATGCGCGCCGCCGAGCAGTTCGCGGGCGGGCTGCAGCACGAGAAGACCTGGCAGGTCTTCGGGCCCGTGCAGGCGCCGCTCGCGATGCTGCGCGGCTTGCACCGCATGATGGTGATCCTCAAGGTGCCGGAGTGGCAGGGCGTGCGCGCGACCTTGCGCCAGGCCCTGGGCCCGGCGCAGCGGCCGGGCGTGCGAAGTGCGGTCGACATCGATCCGCAAAGCATGCTCTAGTTTTCGGCCCTTCCAACGCCGCAAAGCGGCGCAAAACGTCCCCTCCCCTCGGTGGGGGGGAGGGACGTCCGTGGCCCTGTTCAGGGGCTGAGGCTGGGAGGGGGAGTCTCTTTGCGGACCGCCGGGAGTCTCCCCC
>DATNPP010000354.1:0-2302 GCA_036703175.1 Oscillatoriaceae cyanobacterium | reverse complement strand
CGTGGTGCTGGCGCGGCCCGTGGCGGACGCGCTCGGAGCGCCGCTCGACGTGATCGTCGCGCGCAAGATCGGGGCGCCCGGTAATCCCGAGTTCGCGATCGGCGCGGTGACGGCGCGCGGCACGCGGGTGCTCAACGAGCGGGTGCTACGACAGGTGATGTTGCCGCCGGGCTATCTGCAGCAGGCCACCGAAGCGCAACGCGAAGAGGCCGAGCGCCGGGAGGCCATGTTCCGCGGGTTGCATGGCCACGTGCCGCTCGCGGGCAAGACGGCCCTGATCGTCGACGACGGCGTGGCGACCGGCATGACGATGTTCGCGGCGATCGCCGACGCGCGCGCGGCGCAGGCCCGCCGAGTCGTCGTCGCCGCGCCCGTCATCGCGCCGGATACCTACCAGGAGCTGCTACGCCAGGCGGACGCGGTCGAGGCGCTCGAGGTGCCGGCGGACTTCTTCGCCGTCGGCCAGTTCTACGAGAACTTCGCGCAAACGACCGACGACGAAGTGAAGGCGCTGCTGAGCGCGGGCACTCGAGCAGGCTGAGGCACTCGCCTCACGGGTTCGGCTGCACTCGGAGCACGCCGGAGGGCGACGGCGGCGTTGCCGGATGCATCGCATCCCAGCGGCGGTTGTAGGCGTCGATGAGCGCAATCGCCTCCGCCTCGGTGAACTCACGGAAATACGGCGGGTCCTTGGACGACGCGTTGCCGAGCCACAACACGGTGCTCACGAGGGCCACGCCGCCCAGCGCGACCGCCGTCACGCCCGTGACGTCGACATCGACCTCGTTCGATTTCACGTTCACCAACGGACCGCCGTGCTCCGCGAAGATCGAGCCCGCGACCAGCGCGCCGATCCAGCCGACGCTGGCGACCAGGCCGTCCCAGCCCGCCGCCGCTTCGCGTGCGCGCACGCGCCGAACGAAGACCGGCGCCACGCCGGAGGCCTCGATCAGGTCGAGAAAGCTCGCCTCGCTGAGCGGCACGTCCCCTTGCGTGATGTACACCTCGTAGGCCACGCCTTCCGGTATCACTTGCCGGTAGACGTCGCGGCTGCGCCAGTCGCGATGCCATTCGTGGCGTCCGTGCCAGGCCGGGCGGACGACGTCGCGCACCACGTAGACGTTGCGCGGTTGCCTCACCAGGTGCAGATGTTCGTCGGGCTCGGCCACGGCGGGCAAGGCATGAAGGCAGAACGCGGCCGCGAGGGCCGATGCGAGGGCTCGGCGCGTGTTCACCGCCGCCGATACCCCAGAAAGCAGACGCATGGAACCCTCCGATTTTTCAACCAGCTAGGGAATGACGCGTGCGTCCGAGGAAAGGTTCCCTCACGCGTTCTCGCGCGCCGCCTGGGCCTGCGGCAGCACCAGGTTCGAAGCCAGCCCGACGAGCGCCCAGAGGCGAATCAGCCAGAAGGTGGGATCAACCTGCCAGAAGCGCATGCCATGGCGCGCGGACGCGGGAAAGGCGTGGTGATTGTTGTGCCAGCCGTCGCCCAGCGTCAACAAGGCGAGCAGCCCAAAATTGGTGCTGCGATCGCGCGAGGCGTGGGGGCGATCGCCGAAATAGTGCCCGAGCGAATTGACGGTGCACGCGCCCTGCTCGACGAGAAACATCCGCGCGCAGGCGCCCCAGAGCAGTCCGCCCAGCGCGCCTTGCCAGCCGTGGCCGAACACGCCGCCGATCGCGGTCGGCAAAATGATGCCGAGCAACGGCCAGACCAACGGCGTGCGATGCAGAAAGACCAGGCCCCGATCCCGGCACAGATCCGGCACGTATTCCTCGAGATGGCTCGGATAATGATCCAAAATCCAGCCGTTGTGCGCGTGCCAGAGGCCCTTGAGCTTGCCGAGCCTCCCGGGCCCCGCGTGCGTGTGCGGCGAATGCGGATCCCCTGGCTGATCGCTGAAGCGGTGATGCTGGCGGTGCACGGCGACCCACTCCAGCACCGAGCCCTGCCAGCCGATCGTGCCCAGCAGCGCGAGCGTGTAGCGCAGCGGAGCGCGCGCCTGGAAGCTTCGATGCGAGAAGAGACGATGAAACCCGGCCGTGATGCCCAGCATCGTGAGGGCGTAGCCGACCCCCAGCAGCGTCCAGTTGAGCGGCGTGCCCCAGCCCCAGGCGAGCGAGGCGATCGCCCCGACGA
Organism: Oscillatoriaceae cyanobacterium; assembly: GCA_036703175.1. GTDB lineage: Bacteria > Cyanobacteriota > Sericytochromatia > S15B-MN24 > JAQBPE01 > DATNPP01. The sequence continues at coordinate 159 of DATNPP010000354.1, read as the reverse complement.
AGCCCAGGAACTTGAACAGCTGCACGCCGATCACCCAGCGCCGGTAAATCGGGCGCGGAAGGCCGGGATCGGGCGGAAGAATCGTTTCGGAAGCCTGGACGGACATGGGCCACCTCCTTGCTTCCTATTCCCCAAAAGAGAAGCGGGGGGGGGGGGGGG
>DATNPP010000346.1:0-3702 GCA_036703175.1 Oscillatoriaceae cyanobacterium | reverse complement strand
GAAATCATTCCGCAGCGCCCGAGCCGACCGGCGCGCTTTCGCCGTCGCGGAACTCGGCGTCCAGCGGCGAGATCTCCACTTTCGTCACGGTCTTCACCGCCACCCCGCCGCTGTCCCCATGATCCACGTGGACAGTGAAGGCCATGATGCCCGAGACCTGCACGCTCAGGCCCTGGCCCTGATCCGAGCTCGCATGGCTGATCAACTGGTAATGGAAAGCGTCGACCTCGTCGGGGACCCCGCTGCTCGCGTCGGCGCTGGTGGGGTCGCTCGCCTCGACCGGCGGCAGCGCCTCGATGTCCGTGACGGCCACGTCAAAGGTCGCGCGGTGCCCGTCGCCGTAGTCCGGATTCTCCATGGTCGGCTTGCAGTCGAAAGGCGCGAGATTGGGCGCCTGGCCCAGCGTGAGCGCGTCCGTGATGTTGTCTTTGAGGCGCGCCTCGGCGAACGCCACGCCGGACTCGGCGGCGGCGAGCAGGGTCTCACGCCCCTGATCGTGGCGCATGGCGCTGCTCGCGGCCACCAACACCTGCGGCAACATCGCGCTGAGCAAAAAGAGAATGATCGCGAGGATCAAGACCGGCAGCAACGCGCCGCCGTGCCGCGCGCGCATCACAGCCCACCTCCCACCAGCCGGGGCCCCTTCGAGGCCGGCGCGCTCGGCAGCGGCAGCGAGGGCGAATCAAAATCCGAATCCGGCGCAGGCGTCGGCACGCTGGGCATCGGCAGCGGCAACAATTCCGGCAACGTGCGGCGCGCCACGCGCTCGTTGAGGTCGACCACGATCGGCGGCCGACGCGGCACGTCCTGCTGGGCTTCGAGGTGCAGCCGCGCCAGATTGAAGTTCTCGCCGTCGATCCAGAACCGCGTCACGTGCCTTGCCACGAGGTGCGCCGTGGAGCCGTCGAAGAACGGCTCGATGGTCTCCGGCGGCGACTTGATATCGAACGCCGGCGCCGTGGCGTGCTGCACCATGAGGTCGCTTTCGCCGGTCAACGGGGACTTTCGAAGCTTCCACCAGCCCAACTTCACGCGATCGCCCGGCCCGTACGCGCCGTCGCCGTTCGCATCCAGCACGATGATCGTGATGTAGCCGTCGCCGTCCGGCACCACGTGCACGCACGTGCGCAGCTCTTGCTCCAATCGCGTCTCGGCCACTTCGAGCTCGTTGCGCAAGGAGACGCGGGTCATCAGAGTTCGCTGCACCCGAAAGTAGGCCGTCACCTGGTCGACGGCCAGCCCCAAAACGACCGCGCCGAGCGCGGCCGCGATCAACACCTCGATCAGCGTGAATCCCGCGCGCTTCATCGGGCCAGGTACTTCACGGCCGAATCGGAGGGCATGCCGGTCGTGTTGACGGTATAAACGGCGCGAATCAATCCACGATCGGTCAGCGAGGGACTGTCGAAGGTCGGATCCCAGAACTCGAGCGACAGCGTCGCGTGCATCGCGTTGTCGACATGCTGTCCCTGCACGTAACTCGTCTGGTTGCTCGCGGGGCGGGCCTTCGGCGCCCAATCGCCCTGCGGATCCTTCGGCGGCTCGAGGTCGTACCGGGCCTGGGCCTTGCCGCCGTTGATGCTCTGAAAGTCCTGATCGGGAGGCGTGCCGTCATGGGTCGGGCTCTGGGGCGCGCGCGCCGACTTGATGTCCGTGCGCAGCTGATCGTACGGCGTGACGGTGAGGGACTCCATCTCGTCGTGCACGAGCTGGTTCATCACGAGGCGGCGATCCTGATGGTGGTAGGCCCCGTAGGCCGAGGTCATCACGATGGCGGCCCCCGCGATCGCGAGCGTCAACACGCTCGTCGCCACGAGAACCTCGATCAGCGTAAAGCCGACACGCATGCGAGCTCCCTGCATGGAGGCTGTATACCCGCACGCCCGTGCGTTCTTATAACGTCGACCTCACCACCGAATCAAGACCCGCTCACCGCGTGCACAATCGGGATCTTATGTGGCATGTGATCGGGATTACGGCATCCGAAGACGCTTGTGAACAGCCAATTTACAGCCTTATGACATGCATTGGGCTTTGACGTACCGCTTGCTCGCATGTTACACTCGGCCCCTGGTCAATAAGTCGCTTGCTTGCGAACGCGTTATGTGCGCAGAGCGCGGGTTTCAGCCCGCTCGCTCGCTTCGGACGCGGCACAAGGAAAGGAGCGATTCCCATTCTACGCAAGATTTTGCCTTTTGCGCTCGCCCTCGGTTTGTTCTTCACGAGCGCCCGCCCGTCCGAAGCCCTGGCCATCTATGAGCCGGACTCCACCTACGACGTGGCCCCCAATGAATTGCCGCCCGCGATGGGCGCGGAAGTCTCGGCCCAGGTGGCCGAAAAGGGCGCCGAGCTGATCGCCGCCCACCCGAGCTTCGCGAACGCGGTCGTCTCACTCGACGGCCACGGGCATCTGCGCTCCGACGTCTACGTCGGCTTGCAGCGCGTGATGAGCCTCACGGGCGACGACGGCTCGAAGGCCTTCGCGATCGCCCAACGCCTCAACGCCGCGCATGCGCGCGCCGATCTGCGTCCGGACCTCATCGCGCCGGGTCGCCGCGACAATCAGTACGTGATTCTCGCCGGCAATCGGCCACTGCTCACCGTCAACGATCGCCTCGCGGCCTCGCAGGGCACCAAGCCCGCGACGCTGGTGCTGCACTGGATCGACAATCTGCGCACCGCGCTGGGCGGCATGCCCTTCTCGGCCGTCTCGCGCGGCGATCGCTTCGTGGCCGGCACGCGCGTGGGCCTCTCGAGCTGGTACGGTCCCGGCTTCAACGGCCGTCGCGCCGCAGACGGCGAGCGTTTCGATCAGAACAACATGACCGCCGCCAACAAGACGCTGCCCTTCGGCACGCTGCTGCTGGTGACGAACCTGCACACGAAGCAGACCTGCCTCGTGCGCGTCACCGATCGCGGCCCCTACGTGGGCAATCGCATTCTCGACCTCTCGAAGGCGGCCGCCAAGGCCATCGGCCTGAGCGGGGTCTCGAAGGTGCGCATCGACATTCTCAAGAACTAGCGCACGACGACCTTTCGGATGCTCGAAGCGGGTGTTTGGCTCAAGAAGCCAGACACCCGCTTCGCATTCGGCATCGAAGCCCTTCTGACGCCGTCTATCGGCAAGCGATATTAATTTTCGGCAAACCTCGCTTGACCTGGGAATCACAACCATAAATTGAATCCACCCGGTCTTCAGTGGCCAGGCATGACGATTACACGGCCAAAGCAAGCAAATCTTGCGCGTCGCCTGTCCGATGTCATGACGAGCTTACCCTCGTGGCACGATATCGCCAAGTCGCGTCACGGCGCGTCAATAAGCCGCCAAGCACAACGAGCCGAGATACGCTGACGACGCCACCTTTGGCCATGGGTCAGAACCGACATATTACAGCTTTATAACATCCTTCGATACCGCCTTCACATTCCCACGTCAATGCCGAAAGAATGTGATGTCTGCACCGCGGCGATCGCCGCCCCTTGAAGGAGGTCCCTCGTGAAAGCATCTCTGATCGGCCTGACCCTGCTCGCGTTGTTGCTGCCGCTGGATGCCTGCAGCACCTCCAACCCGGCGCTCGCGCCCGCCGCGCCCAAAAGCGTCGACGTGACGGCGAACGTCGCGGTCAGCGGCCCCGGCGGCTACCACGTGCAGACGCTGACGGCGTGGCACCTGACGGACGTGGACCACGTCGTGCTGACCCT
>DATNPP010000339.1:0-13833 GCA_036703175.1 Oscillatoriaceae cyanobacterium | reverse complement strand
CCCCCCCTCCCGGCGGACCACAAGGAGACTTCGTATCCCGGCTGGCCGTAAAGAGACTCCCGCTCCCCGTTGGCTCCCCTGGACGGGGCGCCAACATCCCTCTCCCTCGCCAGGGAGAGGGGGAAGGTTCCCGGATTGGCGGAACGAAGGAGGCTCCCCCATGAAAATTCTACTGGCGATCGACGACGCGTCCGGCTCGCACCATGCCCTGGATCGTCTCGCCGAGTTGACGCCCCGCGAGGGGCGCGAGGTCCTGGTGCTGCACGTGTATCACCCCCAGTCGCTCGAGGCGGCGCTCGTCGGCAGCGTGGGGTTCGTGGCGGCCGTCGACGAGGCGGGGGCCTCCCATGCCAGGCAAGTGCTGGTGCGGGCCTGCGACCGACTGGAGCGCCAGGGCATCCATGCGGAGCCGCTCGCCCGCGAGGGCGTGACCGTCGACTCGATTCTCGAGGTCGCCCGCGAAAAGCAGGTCGACCTGATCGTGCTCGGCAGCCACCACGCCTCGGCGATCGCCCGCATGCTCTTCGGCAGCGTCACCGAGTCCCTGGCGGCGCACGCGCCGGTTCCGCTCTTGATCGTCCCGTAAGGAGGCCGAAATGCGACGCATTCTCATCGCGACCGAAGGCTCGGAGTGTTCCTCGGACGCCATTCGCCGCTTCATCGGCTTGCTGGGCGGCGAGATCGAGCTCGTGGTGCTCTCGGTCATTCCGCTCGCCAACGAGCCGGATGATCATCCGGCGGCGGCCGTTCACTACCAGCGTCAGGCCGAACTGGCCCAAGAGGCCCTGGATCAGGCCCTCACCGAGCTGTCCCGCGCCGGCTACAAGGCCTTCGGCGAGGTGCGCGTAGGCGAGCCGGCGGGCGTGATTCTCGACGCGGCGCAGCTCGGCCACACGGATCTGATCGTCATGGGCACGCACGGCCGCAAGGGCCTGGCGCGCTTGCTCAAAGGCAGCGTGGCCGAGACCGTGCTGCACGAGGCCCCTTGCGGCGTGCTGATCTACCCTTTTGAACCGCAACGCCGCGCGATCGCCTGAGGAGGCGCCCCATGAGAAACGAGACCTTGCCGCTCGAAGCCCAATTGAAAGAAGCGGAGCGCTTGTTGCAAGCCGCGCGCGCCCGCGCCTGCTGGGCCGAAGGACCGACCTACGCGCTGCGTGCGGCGCAGGAGCAACTGGCCTACCTGGACAGATTGGTCCACCAGGCGCAAGCGCAGGCCGATCCGGACTTCTGGCAGCGCTTCCGCCTCGGCCTGCACGAACTCGAAGCGAGCCTGGACTTCGCCGCCGGCCTCGCCCAGATGCGCGCTCAGGCCGTGCGTCAATACGAACACCTGCACGCCCGGGCCCACGGCGCGAGCCCTGGCGCGCTGGAGCATCTCGAAGCCATGCGCGAGCTGCTGCACGCGCTCGATCAGGGCCACGCCACGGCCGCCGAGTTTCCGCACGCCTTCGAGGTCCTCGCGACCGAGCTGGACCGCGCCCTCACGGAAGAGGAAGGCACGCTGGCCCAACAACCGAAAAGCCAGGTGCAGGCCGAGCACCGCTACCAGCGCGAGGTGCTGCGCCTGCTCGAGCTCGCGCTGAGCAGCCACATCGTCCCGCCGGCGGGCCACGCGTTCTATCGCTATCTCGAAGAGGCGAGCACTTTCTTCGAGCAGGATCTGCCGCGCCACATTCGCGAAGAGGAAATGACGGTGTTTCCGACGATCGCCCGGCATGCGCCCGAGGTCGCACGATTGCTCGCCTGCGATCACGAGAGCCTGCTCGACAGCGCCGCGCGCTTCGTGCAGCATGCCCGCGCGTTGATCGCCGAGCCGTCGCAGCACGGCTGGGACAGCGTCGCGAGCGAGGCGCGGCTGCTCGAATCCATGCTCAAGGGCCATCTGGCCCGCGAGGAAGGCGCGATGCGCCTGCCGGCGCGCGGCGCCTACTGAGCGGCCGGCAGCGCGATCCAGAAGGTGCTGCCCCGCTCCAGTTCGCTTTCGACGCCGATTTTGCCCCCCATGGCGGCAACGGCCCGCTCGCAAAAGGCGAGCCCGAGCCCGAAGCCGGCGCCGGGGCGCTCGCGGCGGCGCGCGACGTGGAAGTTGCGATCGAACAATCGCGGCAGTTCCTCCGCGGGAATTCCCGGGCCGGTGTCGGCGATCGCGATGCGCACGCCTTCGCCTTCCTGCGCGACGGTGAGGGCCACGCGTCCCGCTTGCGTGAACTTGAGCGCGTTGCTGAGCAGATTGTCGACCGTGCGGCGCAGCAGCTTCGCGTCGGCGCGCACGGCGAGCTTCGTTTCGGGCAGCGCGAGATCCAGCGTCAGTCCGCGCTCCGCGGCGATCGGCCGCAGCGCGCGCACGCTCTCGTCGAGCAGCGGCGCGAGCGCCACCGTCTGAAACTGCGCCTGAAATCCCTCGTCTTCCAGGCGGTTCACCTGCAACAGCTGATCGATCAGCCCGCTCATGTCCTTGAGCGCGCCGAGGGCCTGCGCGAAGAGCTCGGCGCGGCCGGTGCCCGGGGTCTCCTGTCGCGACAGCGCACCGAGCGCGAGGCGCACGCCGTCCAACGGCGCGCGCAGATCGTGCACGAGCATCGACGAGAAATCCTGCCGCAGCCGCGCGAGCTCGCGCTCGGTCGCCGCCAGGCGCAGCGCGCTGCGCACGCGCACGGCCAGCTCTTCCATCTGAATCGGCTTGGTGAGGTACTCGGTCGCGCCCAGCCGGAAACCGCGCTCGATCATGGCCGCCTCGCGGTAGTTCGCCGTCAGAATGATCACGGGCACGCGCGCCGTGCGCGGCTCGGCGCGCAAGCGCTCCAGCACCTCGAAGCCGTCCATGCCGGGCATGGCGAGATCCAGCAGCACGAGATCCGGCACGCTTTCCGTCGCCATGCGCAATCCCGTGGGGCCGTCCAGCGCGGTTCTAACCGCGAGCCCCTGCGATTCCAAAAAGGCCTCGAGCAGGGCGAGGTTGTCCGGTTGGTCGTCGATGGCGAGTAGAGTGGCCGACAAGGGTGACATCGCCCTCATGGTAACATGCCGGCGCGGGAATACGGATCAACTACGGATTCCCGCGAAGTCCCCGGGCGCTATGCTGAGGCGGTCCCGTCGCGCGACAGGCGCGGCCGTCCGCAGCCGAAGGAGGCGCCATGATCCAGGAGACGCTCGTGAAAACCACCCGCTTGATGCTCGCGGACGACCACCCCATCGTGCTCAGCGGCCTCAAGGCCGTGCTGAGCGAGGTGCCCGATCTCGAGATCGTCGGCGAGGCCACCAACGGCCTCGACGCGGTCAAGCTCGCCAAGCAGCTGCAGCCGGACATTTTGCTGCTCGATATCCACATGCCCAAGCTGGACGGCCTCGCGGCGCTGCCCGCGATTCGCGAACAAGCGCCCGAGACCAAGGTGATCGTGCTGACCTCGATGGAGGAGGAAGAATACCTCTTCCGCGTGATTCAGGCCGGCGGCTCGGGCTACGTGCTCAAGCGCGCCGCGGACGAGGAATTGCTCAACGCGATTCGCGAGGTGCAAGCCGGTGGCGCCTTCGTGCGCCCGCCGATCGCCCGCATGCTTGCCGCGGACTACATGTCGCGCGTCGAGTCCGGCGAACAGCCCGACAGCTACGAGAAGCTCACGCCGCGCGAGAAAGAGGTGCTGGCGCTGCTCGCCCGCGGCTACACCAACGCGCAAATCGCCGACGAGTTCGTGCTCTCCGTGCGCACGGTCGAGACGCACCGCGCGCACATCATGGACAAGCTGGGCTTCAGCAGCCGCGCGCAGCTCGTCGACTACGCGATGCGCAAGGGCTATTTGGCCTGAGGCCGGCCCGTGGACGCACGCGGCCTCGAGGCGTATCATGAAGCGATGAGCCAGAGCCAAGATCCCGCCACGTTCTCCCGCGCACGCGAGCTCAAGCTGCAACGCCTCGTCGAGGCCGGCATGCTGCTCAATCAGGAGCTCACGCTCGACGTGCTGCTGACGCGCATCGTCGAGGTGGCGCAGCATCTGCTCGAGGCGCGCTACGTCGCCCTGGGCGTGCTCGCCGAGGACGGCGTGACGCTCAAGAGCTTCATCACGATCGGCATGAGCGAGGCCGAGCGCGAAGCGATCGGCAATTTGCCGACCGGGCGCGGCATTCTCGGCGCGATGCTCTCCGAGGGGCGGCCGCTGCGCATGGCCAAGCTCTCGAACGATCCCCGCTCGATCGGATTTCCGCCGCATCATCCGCCGATGGACAGCTTTCTGGGCGTGCCGATCCTCTGGCGCGGCCGCGTCTTCGGGCGGCTGTACTGCACCGAGAAGCTGACGGCCAAGGAGTTCAGCGCGGAAGATGAAGAGATCGCGACGATGCTCGCGGCGCAGGCGGCGATCGCCATCGAGAACGCCAACCTCTACGAGCAGGCGCGCTCCGCCTCGCGGCTGAAAAGCGAGTTTCTCGCCAACATGAGCCACGAGCTGCGCACGCCCATGAACGCGATTCTGGGCTTCAGCGAGCTCGTCATGAACGGCGCGATGGGCGAGACCAACGCGCGCCAGAAACAGGCGCTCGAGCGCGTGCTGCGCAACGCGCGCAATCTGCTGGCGCTGATCAACGACGTGCTGGATCTCTCGAAGATCGAGGCCGGCAAGATGCTGCTGGTCGAGGCCGAGTTCGCGCCGCGCGCGCTCGTGGAGAGCGCGATCGCGACGATCGAGCCGCTCGCGACCCAAAAGGGCCTCGCCATCACGGTCGACACGCTCGACGCGCCGGCCGTGGTGCGCGGCGACGAGGGCAAGGTGCGGCAAATCGCGCTGAATCTGCTCTCCAACGCCGCCAAGTTCACCGAGCACGGCGGCATTCAGGTGCGCGTGGGCGCGGACAACGGCCACTGGTCGCTCTCCGTCAAGGACACGGGCATCGGCATCGCGCCCGAGTACCAGGACGTAGTCTTCGAGGAGTTCCGCCAGGTCGACGCCTCCAGCACCCGCCAGGCCGGCGGCACGGGCCTCGGGCTCGCCATCAGCCGCAAGATGGCGGCGCTGATGGGCGGCATGATCACGGTGGAGAGCGCCCCGGGCCAGGGCAGCACCTTCACGCTGCGGCTGCCGCGCACCCATCAGAACGCGCCCGCGCCCATGCCCACCGGCGCGGCCGTCTCGACCCACAAGCCGGGCGGGCCGCTGCTGCTCGCGATCGACGACGATCCCGACACGCTCGATCTGATGGTGAATCGCCTCTCGAGCAGCGAGTTCTCCGTCGTTACGGCCCTCGGCGGCGAGGCGGGGCTGAACATGGCCCACAAGTTGCGTCCGGACGTGATCACGCTCGACATCCTGATGCCCGTGCTGGACGGCTGGGAGGTGCTGCGGCGCCTGAAGTCCTCGCCGGAGCTGCGCGACATTCCGGTGATCATGATGAGCATTCTCGAGAACCGCGCGCTGGCCTTCGGCCTCGACGCCTCGGAGTGCCTGGTCAAGCCCGTCTCGCGCGATCGCCTGCTCGAGGTGCTGCGCCGCCACGCGACGCCGCACAACGAGCCCGTGCTGATCGTCGACGACGAGGCGGACGCGCGCGCGCTGGTGCGCGAGGTGCTGGCGACGGCGGGGTACGCCTCGGTCGAGGCGAGCAACGGCCACGAGGCGCTGGCGGCGATCGCGAAGCAGCGCCCCAGCCTGGTCGTGCTGGATCTGACCATGCCCGAGCTGGACGGGTTCGCGGTGCTCGATCGCCTGGCCTCAGATCCGGCGCTGCGCGCGCTGCCGGTGGTGGTGCTGACGGCGATGGCGCTGACGCCCGAGGACGAGGCGCGGCTGATGCAGGGCGCCCAGATGGTGCTGAACAAGGCCGAGATGACGCCCGATGCGCTGCTGGAGCAGTTGAAGCGCGTGCTGGAGGCCCGCTTCAGATGAGCGATCCGATCCTGCTGGTCGAAGACGTCGAGGACAATCGCGAGCTGGCGCGTTTTCTGCTGGAATCCGAGGGCTACGCGGTCGTCGAGGCCCACGACGGCCAAGAGGCGCTCGAGCGCGCCGGTAGCCAGCCTTTCGCGCTGGTGCTGATGGATCTCTCGCTGCCGGTGCTCGACGGCTGGGAAGCGGCCCGCCGGCTGCGCGCCAATCCGGAGACGGCCAAGCTCCCGATCGTGGCGCTCACCGCCCACGCCATGTCCGGCGACGAGAGCCGCGTGCTCCAGGCCGGATTCGACGGCTACATTCCCAAGCCGATCGACCTCACGAGCTTCGCGCAAACGGTCGCGCACTTTCTGAACGCGCGACGCTAGGCACCGGATTCTGTAAGGGAGGGACGATTGAAACGACGCGACTTCATGGGTCGGATGATTCAGGGGGCCGAAGGGCTCGCGATCGCGGGACTGCTCGGCAGTTGCGCGCGGCCCACGCGCCGGGACATGCAATCGCCGACAGCCGATCCGACGGGCGGGCCGTCGCGCGTGAGCAAAGTCGAACTCACGGCGATGGAAGCCACCGTGCCCCTGGGCGAGGGAAAGCACTATCAGGCCTGGACCTTCAACGGCACCGTGCCGGGCCCCGTCGTGCGCGTGCGCGAGGGCGACACGCTGCACGTCACGTTTACGAACCGCGCGCACATGGGCCATTCGCTCGACATGCACGCCGCGCGCGTGGATCCGTCCGTCGCGTTTCGGACGATCGATCCGGGCGAGAGCCTCGAAATGGCCTTCAAGCCGCGCTATGCCGGCGCTTTCCTGTACCACTGCGGCACGCAACCCGTGCTCATGCACATCGGGGCGGGCATGTTCGGCGCGATCATCGTCGATCCGCGCGAGCCGCTGCCGCCGGCGCGGGAGTACGTGCTGGTTTACAACGAGTACTACGTGCGCGAGGCCTCCGGCCTCTGGCTGCCGGACTACGACGGCATGCGCAATCGAGAGCCGAATTTCGCGGCCTTCAACGGCAAGCCGTTCGGCTACCGCGACGCCCCCTTGCGCGCGAAAGTCGGCGAGCGCGTGCGCTTCTACCTGGTGAACGCGGGACCGCGGCACTCCTGTGCCTTTCACATCGTCGGCCTACAACTCGACACCGTCTATCCGGCCGCGCCGCCGGACGGCGCGTTGCGCGGCGTGTCCACTTACTCGGTGCCGCCGGGCGGCGGCGCGATCGTCGAGGTCGTGGCGGACGTGCCGGGGCACTTTCCGTTCGTCAATCACGACGTGGGGCACGGGGATGAAGGGGCGTTCGGCGTGCTGCAGGTCGAGGCCTGAGCGCCGAGCCGTGATGCCGGCATGCGTCGTCAGAAGCGGCATCCGCGTTTCGATGCGCGACGCCGCGGCGCGAATCTCCCGAACTTGCGTAGTTTCTCCCGATGGCGGCAGCCCAGTCCGCTTGTATACTGATTCCAAGAAGTCCGGAAGCCACGGCGCCAAGTGAATCTTGAAGGAGGGCAACTCCTACGGGAGTCCCCCGCCAAGGATATCTCCGCTCGCTCGATCCGCTTTCGGCAGGCGCTCCCGCTTTCCATTCCGATGGGCGGCGGGAGCGCTCTCCTTTCGACGGTCGGAAAACGGGAACGAAAGCGCGATGCGGCGAATCTACGCTTTTCTGGCGATCGCGACCGTGTTCGGCTTGCTTTTGTGGCGACATTCGCCACAGCGCACGCCGGCGAGGCCGCGCTTTGCGCTGCCGCCGTTTCACGCCCGCGTGCCGAGCCCCACGCCGCGAGCGGCCGACGAACCCACGCCGCCCGTCATTTTGACCGGGGGATTCTTGTTCTTCGAGGACTTCGAGCACGGGCTGGCGCGCTGGGCCGTTGCCGGACGCGAACGCGGCGTCGGCTGGCACTTGCTGCACGCGCGCACCTGTGGCGGGGAGTACACGATGCACGTCGGACGCGACGGCCAGGCGGCGTTCACAGGCTTTCCGCTGATCGCCACCTTGACGCTGCGGCCGCCCCTCGATCTGACGCGCGCCCGCGCGCCGTTTCTGACCTACGACGTCAAGGGCGTGGCGAGCCCGGCGACGGCGCTCGTGATCCAGCCCCAGTGCCGGCTCGAATCAGGCCCCTGGCGCGACCTGGGCACCGCCGCGCGCGCGCGCTATGCCTTGCAGTTCACGCGCTTCGCCGACTTGCGGCCGTTCGTCGGCCGGCGGCTCTCGCTGCGCTTTCGCGCGACGCTCGCCGAATCGGCGCCCACGGCCGGCATGTACCTGGACGACGTGCAGGTGATCGAGACCGGCCGTTGAGCGGGCCCGACTAGAGCGACTTGAGGAAGGCGCGCAGATCCTGCCGATCCTGGGCGTCCAGCTGCCGGTAGGCGTCGATCACGCGGGCCGCCTCGCCGCCGTGCATGCGGATCGCCCCGTCGATCGAGCCCGCGCGGCCGTCGTGCAGAAAGGCGCGACGGTAGCGCAGCCCCCAGAGCGGCGAGGTGCGCCAGAAGGCGCCCTTGGCGACGCCCTGGATCAAGCCGTCGTCCATCGCGGGGCCCATGTCGTGCACCAGCAGATCCGAATAGAGCGGCACCGGCAACCCCGCGGGGACGCCCACGTCGTTGGCGCTCGTGTGCCTCATGGGCGTGTGGCAGACGTCGCAGTGCAACTCGGCGAACACGCGCCGCCCGCGCTCGCGCTCGGGTGTCGGCGGCAGCGGGGCCACCGGCGCCGAGTAGCGCTGAAAGGCCACCAGGTCGGCCAGCTGCGCCGCGCCGATGTCCGGCTGCCCGACCGCATGGCCGGCCGCGTAGAGCCGCTCGAAGTAGGCCGCGATCCACGGCTGCCTGGAATCCGCGAAGCCCGCGGCCTTGGCGAGCGGAATCGCATGGAAGCCCGGGAAATCCTCGCGCGCGCGGCCGGGCGTGGAGAGGCCCATCTCGAACTCGCCGGCGTTTTGCGTGAACTCGACAATGTCGCCCTTTTGCGCCTTCCAGCCGAAGCGCCCGATCGCGCGGAACTCCCAGTTGGCGAGCCCTCGGATCCCCAGGGACTCCTTGAGCGGATCGGCCGCGAGCTGCGCGGTGATGTCGCTCGGGGCGATCGCCTCGATGAGCCCCAGGCCCATCGTCGGCGGCGAGATGCGCTTCGAGACGAAGCGGGCGTCCACGGGCATCTGCTCGACCGGCACGCCCGCGATCGCCCGGTCCTGAATCGCCGGGCCGCCCTCGGGCACCAGCGGAATCTGCGCGCCGTTGCGCAGCCCGCCGACCAGCGTCACGAAGCGCTCCGAGCCGTCTCCGGTGAAGTGCCGGCCGTGGCAAGCGCGGCAGCTCGTGTCGTTGTAGAGCGGCCCGAGGCCCTCTTCCGGGCTCCAGTTGTGCTCGAAAAGCGCCCGGCCGCGCGCGAAGGCGGCGAGCCGACCCGCGTCGAGGCCCGGCAAGGGGCGCACCGGATCGGCGTCCGGCGCCGGCGCGGCGTAGCCCGAGATCAGCAGCGCGCCGAGACAGAGCAGCCATAGCGATCGCATCCGCATGGCGCGCCTCACCGAATCGCGGCCGTACCGGCGGGCAGGCACGTAGCGAGCACGTTCTCGAGCGGATAGGGTCGATCTTGAGTCGGACGGCGCGGCACCGTGCCCTCGAAAATTCGAATCGGCGAGGGATAGCGCTCCTCGCCCGCGAGCGTGGCGTTCTCCAACGAGACGATCACGCGCGCGCCGTCCAGCGCCGGCCGATTGCGCCCCGTCTCGATGCCCGGCGGCAGATCGGCGTTGAAGTCCTGCCCCGGCATCGGCTGACCGGCCGGATCGAGAACTGGCGTCGCGCCGCTGCGGCCGGAGTAGCCGTCCCAGTCCTCGTTGTCGTTCGGGCTGCGGAACTTGCCCATGCGCAGCGGAATGCCGCGCAGGATCGTCCAGCCCTCGTACATCCAGCCGTCCGGCGCTTCGGGCAGCGTCAATCCGGTGGTGTAGCGCTTGGAGAGGTAGCCCGAGAACCAGATGCCGTTGAGGTCGCTCGAATCGTTCGGCGTCTCGGGGTTGTCCAGCAGGAAGACGCCTTTGCACGCGGCGTAGTCCCGCAAGCGAATCGGGGCGTCGAGCCGCGCCCGGCCGGCGTGCAGCGTGCCTTCCAGAAAGACTTGCCGACTGGGCGTGCGCTCGATCGCGCCGGGCGGCTCCTGCGTGACGAAAAGGCGTGCCTCGCGCAGATCCGCGGGCAGGAGGAACGCGATCGGCTTGCCGTCGAGCGCGGAAGGACGCTCCTGCGCGTCGACCAGAAAGTCGGCCAGCTTCGCGGGCGCGCCCTCACCGACGGCCCAGAGCGCGTAGTGCCCGTCGCGCACGTCGATCGGCACCAGGCGCGCGAACCTGAGCGTCAGCGGCACGCTGACCGAAGCGGACGGAAAGCCGAGCATGCCACCAATGGCGCTCAGCAGGCCGGCGACGAGAACCGGGTGCGGCATGGGCCCTCCACGGCGTCGAAAGCGACGGATCCGGCGGCGCTCGAGCCTCCTCGAGCCTTCAAGCGGTATTCTAGACGCGCAGGGCGCCCGCGACCATCCGTGTAAACCCCCGATCGCAAAAGGCCGCGGCCGGGCGCTAGCCGGCGGCCGCCACGCCGCGGTTCTCGCCCGCGCGCTTGGCCTCGTAGAGGGCCGCATCCGCGGTTCTTCCGGAGCGGGGTTCGGTAGTTCCTGCGGATGTGCCCGGCCGCCTATTCGCCGTAAGATGCCGCCATCGGGGCCAACGACGTCCCCGTCCACCCCGGGGCCGCCGCGCCTCGTCCGTCGGCCCCCCGATCCCCGGCCGACCGTCATAAAAGCCCCCCGTCGCGGGGGCTTTTATGACGAATGGTTCATCGGCGGACGAGCGACCCGCCGCGTTACGAAAAGGAGCAATCCCCATGCGTATTTTGTTCACCACCGACGGCTCCTCCGCCTCCCGCCATGCGGTGCGCGAGGCCATGCGGCTCTTGCCGCTCCACGCCGCGGACAACTACGTGTTGACGGTCGCGCCGAGCGAGGCCGAGCCCTCGACGCGCGGCGCCGCAGAAGACTTGAGCGACGTCCGGAGCCTGTTCGAGGCCGCCCAGATCGCCTTCACGCCGCTGTTGCGCTTCGGAGAGCCGGTGGCCGAGATTTGCGCCGCCGCCGAGCTGATCGAGGCGGATCTCGTCGTGATGGGCGCGCACGGCCGCAACGGCCTCGAACGCCTCGTGCTGGGCTCGGTCTCGACCGGCGTTTCCGAGGCGCATCACGGCGCCGTCATGGTCGTGCGCCGTTAGAGCGCTGAAGCCCTCTCGGGGCCAGATTCGGCACGATCCGCGTCAGGCGGCGCCGCGCACCAGCGCGCAAATCGTCACGAAGTGGCAGATTCCCGCCAGCAGCACGAGCAGGTGGAAAATCTCGTGGTAGCCGAAGACCGTGGGCGCCGGATCGGGGCGCTTGCTCGCGTACACCACGGCGCCGACGGTATAGAGCAAGCCTCCCGCCACAATCGGCACCATCCAGCCGGGCGCGAGCGACGCCGCGATCGCCGGCAAATAGGCGAGCGAGGCCCAGCCGAGCCCGACGTAGAGGCCGGCCGACACCCAGCGCGGCGCGCCGCTCCAGAAGACGGCGCGCAAAATTCCCAGCGCCGCGCCAAGCCAGATCAGCAGCAGCATTTGCCTGCCGCGCGCCGCATCCAGCGCCAACAAGCCGAAAGGCGTGGCGGTGCCCGCGATCAACAAGAAGATGGCCGAGTGGTCCAGCTTCTTCAACTGGCGTCGGATGGCCGGCTTCCAGGTGGGGCGATGGTAGAGCGCGCTCACGCCGAGCAGCGTCGCGAGCGACGCGGCGTAGACGATCGCCGAAATCAGCGCCCGGGCCCCGGGTGCCTGGGCGACCAGCATCGCGCCGGCGCCGAGCGCGACGAAAAAGCCGGCCTGGTGAAAGTGGCCGCGCAACAGGGGCTTGCCTCCCGGCATGGTTTCGGTGCGCATACGTCCTCCTGGCTCGAGCGGCCACCTGTCAGGCGACCGAGCCCAGTATACGCCTCTACCGCCGCGCGGTCTGTCATGGCGCGGTCATGAAACGTCACGATCGCGTCAAACCTCGCCGTGGAGACCGCGCTCAGCGCACCGATTTCGAGAGCGGGCCCATGAAGCGCGCGGCGATCGCCGACACCTGGCGCGCGCCGTCGCGGGTGAGGCGATACTCGTCCTCGACCCGCCGAATTTGACCGCCGAGCTCGAGCAGCTCGAGTTCGGCGCCGAAACGCGCCTCCGGGCTCTCGCCGAAGCGCTCGGCGTAAAGCGCACGGCTGAAAAAGCCGCTTTTCCAGGTCTCGATCGCGTACTTGTACGGCAACTCCTCGGGCAAGATCGCCTGCGCGCTCGCGACGGGCAGGTCTCCCGCGGCCAGCGCTTGCTGGTAGGCGTCCCGCTCGCCGTGATTGACGTAGGTGTAATGCGGCAGCGTGCCGTACGCGCCCATGCCGAGGCCCACGATCGGCTTGCCGCGCAGAATCGCTCGGCGATGGGCGTTCAGGCCGAACGGATACGGCAGGCGACTGAAGTAGGCGGCGCCGTAGCGCGGCTGATGATAGCCCGCGTCGTTCAGGCGCTCGAAGGCCCAAGCGTACATCGCGTGGGCCGCCTCGTCGTCCGGTGGCACGGCGCCACGCTGCGCGAAGGCCGCGAGCGTGTGCGGCACGTAGGCCGTGCGGTAGAGCGACAGGCTCGGCACGCCCATCGCGATCATCCCCTCGACCGCGATGCGCCAGTCGCCGAGGCTTTGATTCGGCAGGCCGTAGAGCAAATCCACGTTGACGTCGGCAAAGCCCGCCGCGAGCAATCGATCGACGCCGGGCAAAATTCGTCGCGTGGTGAGGCCGCGGTTGATCAGGTCCAACAGCTCGGCGTCGAGGGTCTGCACGCCGAGGCTGATGCGATCGACGCCCGCGTTGCGCCAGGCCAAGATCCGGCAGGCGTCCACCACGTGCGGATGCGTTTCGAGCGTGACCGTCGCGCCGGGGGCCAGGTGAGGCCGCAGCTGCTGGTGCAGCTCGGTGAACAGCGCGGCCGGCAACAAGCCGGGCGTGCCGCCGCCATAGTAGAGCGAGCGGAACTTGTACGCCCGCAGATGCCCTCCCCAGGCCGCGAGCTCCTGGCCGAGCTCGTGCACGTACGCGGCCATGTCCTTGATGCCGAGGCCAATCTGGGTCACGACGAAGCAGTAGGTGCAGCGCTCGCTGCAATACGGCACGTGCACGTAGAGGCTCGCCTCGGTACAGCTGTCGGCCGCGAGCAGATTCTGCGGCGCGCCTTGCTGCGCGGGCGTGGCGAGCGGGGCGGCGTGCAGGTCGACGGGGCTCGCGATCGCCGCCTCGAAGCCGGCCCGGCTTTCGAGCGGCACGTGATTCGCCTGGGGGAAGGCGGCCGACATACGTTCCTCCTTGCGCCTCGCGGTCGGTACGGGGCGAGGCCAAATCGACGTTAGCGATTCCACTCGCCAGTCTCAATGAGCCACCTCAAGCTGCAATCCGAGGGAACTACGGATTCCTCCGTACGCCTCCGGTGGCTACGATGGAGGTGCCCTTGTTCGGAGGCGCCATGACACAAGCACCCGCTCCGCTCTTTCTCGGACCCGCGGCCGAAAACGCCGAGGCCGTCGAGCGCTTCATCATCGAAGCGCTGCGTGACCATGCCTTCTGGCGCCGCAACTTTCACCCCGAGGACGGCCCCTTCGTCCGCGAGGTGGACCGCCGCGCGCCGGAGTTCGAGGAGAAGCTCGCGACGCTGCGCCAGGAGCTCTACCGGCTGCTCTCGAGACTGAAAGCGGGCGCGCCCTTCTTCAGCCCGCGCTACATCGGCCACATGACGAGCGACGTGATGATCGCCTCGCTGGTCGGCTACGTCGCGGCCATGCTCTACAATCCGAACAACATCTCCGAGGAGGGCGCGCCGGTGACGATGGACCT
>DATNPP010000332.1:0-2176 GCA_036703175.1 Oscillatoriaceae cyanobacterium | reverse complement strand
GTGAAAGGCCGTGTCGAGGCCGAGTGCGAGCGCATCCGGACGCACGAGGCCCTGAACGAACAGATCGCGCAGCAGCGGATGATCGACGTGGCGCACGTCCGCGGGGCCGGTGCAGTTGAGAATGCGCGCGACATCAAGCGTGCGCTCGTCTGAGGTGCCGCGGGGACGCACCCGCACGCTCAAGCCCTCCGCGGCTTCGCTCACGCCGAGAATGCGCCCGGCGTGCAGCACCAGTTGGCCTTCCGCCTGCATCGCGGCGATCGCCTCGGCCACGGGCGGCGCCATGCGGTGGCGCTGCACCTCCCAGTACGGGCGCAAATGGCGCAAGAAGCGCTTGCGCTCCGCGTGCGGCAGCCCTTGCCAGAGCGCCTGCTGGGCGGGTCGCAGCGCGTCGATGACGGCTTGCCAGTGGATGCCCTGCGCCTGCGCGCGGCGCACCTCGGCGCGCACCTGGCGCATCATCGCATCGAGGCTCGGGCTCGGCGTGAGAAAGGGGGCGTAGTCTTGAAGCGGCAGATAACCGCGCGGCAACAGGCCGTGGCGTGAGACGGCGTGAAGCGTGCCGCGGTGGCCGCGTGCGCGCAGCGTCAGCGCCATGTCCACCATCGTCAGCCCCGTGCCGATCGTGAGCACCGGCGCGTTCGGATCGAGCTCGGCGAGCGCTCCGGGCGACCAAGGATCGCACACGACGCCGCCCGAATCCGCCAGGCCGGGAATGCCGGGCAGCGCCGGCGGAAAGTTGCCCAGTGCCAACACCACGCGCTGGCCGGACAGCGTCTCGCCGCCGTCGAGCGTCACGACGGCCGCATCGGATTCGAGCCGCAGCGAGACGGCCTCGCCGCGCACGATCGACAGCTCGACGCCGGGACGCTTGCGGGCGATCGCCTCTTCGAGAATCGACGTCACGTAGGCCGCGAACGTGGGCCGTGGCGCGAAGGTGGCCTCTTCGAGGCTCGGGTCCTGCCTTCGCAGCCAGTGCAAAAAGTGCGCCGGCTCCTCGGGCAGCGCGCTGATGCGATTGGCGGGCACGTTCAGCAGATGGTGCGACTCCCGCGTGCCGTACGCGATGCCGCGGCCGACCTGCGGGCCGCGTTCGATCAAGCGCACGTGGATGGGCGAGGAGGCGAGGCGCAACACGTGGGCGGCCACCATGGTGCCGCTGAAGCCGCCGCCGACGATGAGGAGCGTGGGAATGTCAGGCATGAGGACCTCCGCTCACATCGTATCAGCGCGCGCGGCGTTCCGGCAGCCCGCGCGCGGAATTGCTCGCTCGCCTGTCATCGCCTGCGTTCCGCTCCTCGCGGGCCTCGCGAGGGACGTTTGCCTGGTCCCCGTTCGGGTACATCACATTTTATGAATCGATGCCTGTTTGCCAGAACGCCCCGCCGCCTGTGGCGCGGAGCGCTCGCCGCGCTGATGCTGCTCGCCGGTTGTGCACGCCCCGAGACGGGCCCGCCCGTCATCAAGCTCGCGACGTGGTTCGGCACGGATGAGGCGCGCCAGATGCAGGGGATCATCGATCGCATCAACAAGCGGCACCACGATTTCCGCGTGACGCTGGTGACGATTCCCGGCGGCGACTACCTGACGAAGATCGACACGATGATGGCCGGGCGCGTGGCGCCGGACCTCTTTTTGCTCAGCCAGGAGTACATTCCCTCCTACGCCAGCATCGGAGCGATCGAGGACCTCGACGCGCGCATTCGCCACGACAAGGCGATCGACCTGCCGGACTACTACCCGGCCGCGCTGCAAACGGCCAGCTGGCACGGGCACCTCTACGGCTTGCCGATCACGATGATGCCGGTGGTGCTCTACTACAACAAGCGCCTCTTCGACGCGGCCCACGAGCCCTATCCCACGCGCGACTGGGATTGGGCGCGCTTTCGCGAGGCGGCCATTCGCCTCACCAAGCGCGATGCCGCCGGACGCTACACGCAGTGGGGCTTCGTGCAGGCGGATTGGCCGCCCTTGCCGATCTGGATCTGGCAGAACGGCGGCCATGTAATGAACGCCGCCGGCACGCAGCCGACGTTCGGCGATCCGGCCACGGTGCAGGCGCTTCAGTTCGTGCAGGATCTCGTCGTGCGCGATCGCGTCTCGCCGCGCGCGAGCACCGTGCAGCAGATGGGCCTCGACGAGCTGTTCAAGTCCGGCCGCGTGGCGATGTTCTTCG
>DATNPP010000294.1:0-13397 GCA_036703175.1 Oscillatoriaceae cyanobacterium | reverse complement strand
GAGCATGCGGCGCGCCTGCACACCCAGGCGCTCGCCCTCGCCGGCCTCGATCACGTTGAGCGCGCCGCACACGACGCCGATCGGCGAGCGCAGGTCGTGCGCGAGCGCCCGCAAGCGCCGTGCGTAACTCCCCGCGATCGCCTCCATCTGAAGTTGCGACGTGCGCAACGCCAGCTCCCGCGCGATCGCGCGGAGCCGATCCGGATCGCTCGAGAAAGCCGGCAATGCCGCCAAGACTTCACTCTGGCACGCGGCGATCGCCGCCAGCGTCTCGGACGGATCCACGCCCTCACCGCTCAAGGCCGTGTCTGCCCGAGGGGCGGCGTGCGGATCGGCCATCGCATCCAAAAATGACTCCAAACTCTCTTCCGCGCCCCCGTCAGGCCCATCGTGACGGGCTCCGGCCAGCGGGCCGGACCGCGCCACCGGCCATCGGGACCGGAGAAACTCAACATATTCTGAAACCGACATAGCTGACTTGACTGAGAAGCGATACTACTTTTCGATGCGCAGGAACACGCGGGTGATTATTGTAAAACACATCACGGAAAAATTGCGCAATATGCCCTACACAAGTATTCCATATGGCGTCCGATTCGGCCAGGCGGCCGGTATTACGACGTTGACGCGAAGGGGGATTGGACGTTTGAGCATTTTTCTACCTCCCCGTGCGCCGGCGACCGTGTTCGCCGAAACCTCGCCGCAAGGGACTTTCACGTATCGATAGGAGTTCTGGAATGCCCGCTCTTCGCCAGGTTCGAATCCTGATCGTCGACGACGACGCCGCCATTCTTCGCGTGCTGGAGGAGTGGTTCGCGCTGTTCGACTGCCAGCCGGACACCACGACGGACGGCATCGAAGCGCTTCGGCGTGCCAAGACACACCCCTACGACGTGGTGATCACCGATCTGCGCATGCCGGTGCTCGACGGGCACCAACTGCTCAGTGCCGTCAAAGCGCTGCAGCCCAAGGCGGAGGTGATCTTCCTGACCGGCCAGGGGACGATGGAAGATGCCATTCTGGCCCTGCGTGAGGGCCGTGCGTTCGATTTCCTGCAAAAGCCGATGCGGGACTTCCAGCGCCTCAACGCCGTCATCGAGCGCGCGCTGGAGCGGCATCGCAGCCCGCAATTCACGTTGCCCAACCATGTCGAGCCGCTCACGGCGCGTGAGCGCGAGATTCTCGGCTGCCTCGCCAACGGCCTCGACAACAGTGAAATCGCGGACAAGCTCTGCCTGGCCGAAAAGACGGTCAAAAACCATCTGACGCGCCTCTACGAGAAGCTGCAGGTGAGTAACCGCACGCAAGCGGCGCTGGCGGTCCAGGCCTTCGGCCTGTTGCCGCCCGCGAGTTGAAAGGCCGAAAGGCCCTGAAACGTTCCCGCCGACTGGCCGGCGCCGCGTGCGTACGCTATAATCGGGCTTCGGAGGAAAGCCCATGCGCATTGCCATCGCGAGCGACCACGCCGGCCACTGTCTCAAGGACCTTCTGGCCGATCGCCTGCGCGCCGAAGGCCACACGGTGAGCGACCTCGGCGGCAACAGCGAGCGCTCCGATTACCCCGAACCGGCCGCCGCCGTGGGACGCGCGGTCGCCGAGGGCGACGCGCAGCGCGGCATCCTGGTCTGCGGCTCGGGCATCGGTGTGAGCATCGCGGCCAACAAGATTCCGGGCATCCGCGCGGCGGTCATCGGCGAGCCGCTCTCGGCGCGATTGGCCCGTGAGCACAACGACCTCAACGTGCTGTGCCTCGGCGAGCGATTGATCGGCGCCGAGATGGCCCTCGAGATTGTCCGCATCTTCCTTTCCACGCCTCACGCCGGCGGTCGCCACGCCCAGCGCGTGGCGCTGATTCACGAGTTGGACGGGTCGCTGCCCGCCAAGGAGTCTTCATGCTGAACCTGGACCTGATTCGGGCCGTCGATCCGGCCGTCGCGGGGGCGATCGCCGACGAGGAGCGCCGCCAGACCACCCATCTCGAGCTGATCGCCTCCGAGAACTTCGTGAGCCCGGCCGTCATGGCCGCCCAGGGCAGCCCGCTCACCAACAAGTACGCCGAGGGCCTGCCGGGCAAGCGCTACTACGGCGGCTGCGAGCACGTAGACGTGGTCGAGACGCTCGCGATCGAGCGCGCGAAGGCGCTCTTCGGCGCCGCGCACGCCAACGTGCAGCCGCACTCGGGCGCCCAGGCGAACATGGCCGTCCAGTTCAGCGCGCTCAAGCCCGGCGACACCGTGCTCGGCATGAACCTGGCCCACGGCGGCCACCTCACGCACGGCAGCCCCGTGAACTTCTCGGGCGTGATGTACAACATCGTGCCGTACGGCGTGGATCCCGAGACCGAGCTGATCGACTACGACGCGCTCGAGCGGCTCGCCAAGGAGCATCGTCCGCGCATGATCATCGCGGGCTTCTCGGCCTACTCGCGTACGCTGGACTTCGCGCGCTTTCGCAGCATCGCCGATTCGGTCGACGCGCTGTTGATGGCGGACATCGCCCACATCGCGGGATTGGTGGCCGTGGGCGCGCATCCGACCTCGGTCGGCCAGGCGCACTTCACGACGACGACCACGCACAAGACCTTGCGCGGCCCGCGCGGCGGCATGATCCTCACGGACGAGGAGCACGCCAAGGCCGTGGACAAGGCCGTCTTCCCCGGCATTCAGGGCGGCCCGCTGATGCACGTCATCGCGGCCAAGGCCGTGGCGCTGCACGAGGCGCAGCAGCCGGCGTTCAAGGCGTACATCGCGCAGGTGATGGCCAACGCCAAGGCGATGGCCGAGACGTTCATGGCCGAGGGCATTCGCATCGTCTCGGGCGGCACGGACAATCACCTGATGCTGCTCGATCTGCGCTCCTTGAACCTCACGGGCAAGGAAGCGGACCGCATGCTCGGCGAGGTCGGCATGACGGTCAACAAGAACACGATTCCCAACGATCCGCAGAGCCCCTTCGTCACGAGCGGCGTGCGCATCGGCACGCCGGCCGTCACGACGCGCGGCATGCGCGAGGGCGAGGTGCGCCAGATCGCCGAGGCGATCGCGGGATTGCTCAAGCATCCGGATTCGGAGGCGCACCGCGCGAGCGCGCGCAAGCTGGTGGCCACGCTGTGCGAGGCCTTCCCGATTGACGCGGAACGGGCGAGGGCCTAGCATGCGACCGAGTTGGGACGAGTACTTCCTCAAGATGGCCGAAGTGGTCGCCACGCGTGCGACGTGCGATCGCAAGCATGTCGGCGCGGTGATCGTGCGGGACAACCATCCGATCGCCACGGGGTACAACGGCTCGCCGCCGGGATTGCCGCACTGCGACGAGGTGGGGCACCTGCTGCGCGAGGTCGACGGCCGCATGAGCTGCTTTCGCACCACGCACGCCGAGCAGAACGCCGTCAACACGGCCGCCCGGTTCGGGCACCGCACCGAGGGCGCGACGATCTACGTGACGGCGCAACCGTGCCTGAATTGCGCCAAGGCGATCATCACGGCGGGCATCCGCCGCGTGGTCTGGGCCGAAGGCTATCCGGACGCGCAGAGCCTGGAGTTCCTCGAAAAGGCCGGCGTCGAACTGGTAAACGCCGGAGCCATGGCCTAAATCGCGCGCCCCCTCCCCCTGGCGAGGGGGAGGGACGCCGAAGCCCTGTTCAGGGGCTGAGGCTGGGTGGGGGAGTCTCTTAGCGGACCGCCGGGAGTCTCCCCCACCCAGTTGGCTCCCCTGGACGGGTCGCCAACGTCCCTCCCCCCCACCGAGGGGAGGCGCGCACGGGCCGAAGGCCCACCCTTTTCCAACCCGCGCTTCCCTGTTGTGGCGCTTCCCGCCAGCCTCGAGGGTGGAAGGGGTGCGAGCGGTGGACCGACACCCGGAGAAGCCCGTCTTTTGTGGCGCTCGCACTTGTAGCCGCCTTTCGGGGTATGGTACGCTGGGCGCGCTAGCCCCGGGGACGCTGTGAGGACGACGCGGTGAGAGAACAATTCTGGCCCTACCTGGTCACGTTGCTCGTGGCCTGGCTGGCCACGGACCTGCTCATTCCCTGGGTCACCCGGCTCGCCTACAAGCTCGGCCGCGTCGACACGCCGGATGCCCGCAAGGTCCACACGGTGCCGATTCCGCGCCTCGGCGGCGTCGCCATCTTCCTCGGCTTCTCGATCGCCGTCGCCGCCATCGAGTGGCTGGTGCCCGGTCCGCTCTTTCCCCGCACCGGCCCCTACGTCGGCCTCATCGCGGGCGGCGCGCTGATCTTTTTGCTCGGCATCGCCGACGACCTCAAGCCGTTGCCGGCCAAGTTCAAGCTGCTGATGCAAATCGCGGCCGCGGGCCTCGCCGTGTACTTCGGCGTGCGCATCGACTTCCTCTCGAACCCCCAGGGCGGTCTGATTCTGCTCGCGCCGTCGATCGCGATTCCGCTCACGATCTTCTGGCTCGTGGGCATCACCAACACGATCAACCTCATCGACGGCCTCGACGGCCTCGCGGGCGGCGTGAGTCTGATCGCCGCGAGCACGACGGCCGTCATCGCCTGGCAGACCCATCAGCCGTTGATCGCGCTGGTGGCGATCGCCCTCATCGGCGCCACGATCGGCTTTCTGCGCTACAACTGGAACCCCGCCAAGATCTTCATGGGCGATTCCGGCAGCCTGTTCCTCGGCTTCACGCTCGCCACGCTTTCCGTCATCGGCGTGCTCAAGCTGGTGGCGACCGCCGCGTTGCTCGTCCCCGTGCTGATCCTGGGCGTGCCGATCTTCGACACCGCCTTCGCGATCGTGCGCCGCGCGCTGCAGCGCCGGCCGATCTTCTCGCCGGACCGCGGCCATTTGCACCACCGCTTGCTCGGCCTGGGCCTCTCGCAGCGCCGGGCCGTGATCGTCATCTACGGCATCTGCCTGCTGCTCGGCGGCACGGCGCTGACGCTGACGGGCATTCACGAGGGCGTCGTCGTGCTCGGCACCGCGGTCGGATTGCTGGCCTGGGGCTTGTCGGGGCTGTGGGGCAAGTCGCTCAAGGTCACCGAGACCAAGCCGCACGCCTAGGAGAACCACATGAAACCACTGGTGATGGCCGTATTCGGCACGCGCCCCGAGGCGGTCAAGATGGCGCCGCTGGTCCTCGCGCTTCAGGCCTGCTCCGAATTCGACACCGCGCTCACCGTGACGGCGCAGCACCGCGAGATGCTGGACCAGGTGCTCGACCTGTTCGACCTCACGCCGGATCATGATCTCGATCTCATGAAAGCGGGCCAGACGCTCGTCGACATCACGGGCCGCGTGCTCACGCACATGACGCCCGTGCTCACGGAACGCCGCCCGGCGCTCGTGCTGGTCCACGGCGACACGACGACCACCTTCGCGGCCAGCCTGGCGGCCTTTTATCAGCAGATTCCGGTCGGCCACGTCGAGGCGGGATTGCGCACGCCGGATCGCTACAATCCCTTTCCCGAGGAGATGAACCGCCGGCTCACGACGCAGCTCACGAGCCTGCACTTCGCGCCGACGCAGACCTCGGTGGACAACTTGTTGCGCGACGGCGTCGCGGCCGAGGCGATCTACAAGACCGGCAACACCGTCATCGACGCGCTGCTGATGACGGCGCGCAAGCTGCCGGCGAACCCGTCCGCCGAAGGCCGTCAGATCCTCGTCACGGCCCACCGCCGCGAGAACTGGGGCGAGCCGATGGGCAACATCTGCCGCGCCGTGCGGCGCTTGGCCGAGGCGAACCCGGACGTGCGCGTGCTCTTTCCGATTCATCGCAATCCGGTGGTGCGCGAGACGGCGAACGCGATTCTGGGCGGCCATCCGCGCATCACGCTCACCGAGCCGTTCGACTACGCCCCTTTCGTCGCCGCCATGCGCGACTCCACCCTGATTCTGACGGACTCGGGCGGCGTCCAGGAAGAGGCGCCCTCACTGGGCAAGCCGGTGCTCGTGATGCGCACGACCACCGAGCGGCCCGAGGCGATCACGGCGGGCACGGTCAAGCTGGTCGGTGTGGACGAGGACGCCATCTTCGACACCGCGCAGCAATTGCTCGACGATCCGGTCGCTTACGAGCGCATGGCCCGCTCGGTGAACCCCTACGGCGACGGCCAGGCGTGCGCACGCATCGTCGAGGCGGTGCGCTTTTTCCTCGGACTGCGCGACACGCGTCCGAACGAGGCCTTCGAGCCCGCGCTGAGCCGTTAAACGGCGCGACTCCTTCTTCCGAGGATTCGGACCAGCTTCCATGGTGCATGCGCCGCGGCGCGCATGCATCATAGGGAGAGCCTGGGAGGATCCATCGCCTTGCTGCCTGCGTTTCGCGGGCTCGTCGGCGCTCGGCGCGGCCGGATCCTCATGCGCAGAAGGAGGAGACTCATGCTCAAACGGGGAATGGCTTTCCTGGTCGTCAGCGCCCTGCTCACGGCGGCCCCGGCCATGGCCTGGACCCATTCGAAGGGCGGCGGCGGCGGCACGACGACCACCACCACGACCAAGACCCATGTGCGTGGCGGTGGCGCCGGGTCGACGATGACCACGAATACCACGAAGACCAAGAGCACGCTCTCGACTGCCGATCGCCAGTTCGTCGAGAAGGCCGCGGCGGGCGATCGCACCGAAATTGCCCTCGGCAACTTCGCCATGCAACACGCCCAGAGCCCGACCACCAAGCAAGTGGCCGATCGCATCGTGAAAGACCACACCAAGGATCTGCAGACGGTGACCGCCATGGCCAAGAAGCTGGGCGTCACGCTGCCCACGAGCGAACCCGCCGAGGTGGCGAGCACCGAGAAGCAACTCTCGTCCAAGACCGGCCTGGACTTCGATGTCGCTTACCTGAACATGATGGTCAAGGAGCACACCAAGGACATCGCGGCCTTCGAGCGCGCCTCCAAGCTGGCTTCGAATCCGGCCGTGAAGGCCTACGCGAACGCGGCCGTGCCGACGCTGAAGTCGCACCTCGCGCTCTCCGAGAAGGCGCGCCGCAAAGTCTGATCCGGTCGACACCAAGGCTCTAAAGCCACAATGAAGGCCCCTTTCGGGGCCTTCATTGTGGATGAGGTTGAAGGAGGTAGGAGTAGGAGTAGGGGAGGGAGGGGGAAAACTAACAAACTCTTGATGGTTACCTTATAGCTTGTGAACGGCCGAACTTGCTTAAAATCATGATATCTCTCGACTAAAATTCGATTAAGTAAACTCGAATGCTTTCAAACCCTGTCGTCATGCGCGTGATCGGAAATTCGACCGCGTTATGACGCCGATCACGGAGCGGTTCCGGGGATTATGTCACGATGCCCGCAGGAGAACCGCCATGTTGACGAAAGAAGCCTACATTCAGCGCCTCAGCCAGTGCCTGGACGCCCCGGGCGAGCTGCAGTTCCTTCAACGGCTCTCGCAAGAGGAGCTGAGCCTGCTCTGGTCCAAGGTGGTCGGCAAGACGCTGCGCCTCGGCCGCACGACGGGCCAGCGCAGCGCCTGATCAATCCAGCACGCGATCGCGGTGCGCCCGCATCCACGCGAGCCCCTCGGCCGCGTCTTCGGGCGCCCAGGGCGCGAACTTCTTGTGTGATCCGACCTCGTACGGCCCCTCGATGATCTCGAGCGCCACGGCGACGGGGTCGAGCGCGAGCAGCGCATGCCAGGTGCGCGGGCGAATCTCGCAGCCGCGCACCGGCCCTTCGGGGTTCAGCACGGCGTGCGCGCTCACGGCGCCCGCGTCGTCGAACTCGAGCACCAGCAGGCGTCCGGTCAGGGCGACGAAGAGCTCGACCTTGTCCGGATCGGCGTGCCGGTGGGGTTGCACGTAGGAGTCGTCGCGCAAGGCGTTCAGCATGCGCTGCACGGGCTCCTCGTGCTCGTGAAAGCGGTGAATCGCGCGCTTACGCGGCGAGGCGTCGGCCTCTCGGCGCAAGCCGTCCAGCAGCGGCAAATCGATCAATCGCATGATTCCTCCCGTGCACGGGCGCTCGGCGCCAGTGTAGCAGATCACACCGCCGCGCGACGGGGCGGGGTAGAATGTCGCCACGGAGGAATTCCATGGTACAAGCACGCATCCACTTCGCCTCGGAGGCCATCACCGCCGAATTCGAGAGTGATTTCGCCTTCACCAAGTGGCTCGGTTACCTGAAAGAGCACGGATTGGCGACCGTCAAGCTGGCCGAGGCGGAGCGCCAGGTGATCGTGTTCAGCCGGAACATCACCTACATCGAAACCGAGGCCAACACGTCGGGCATCGGACTTTAGCGCAGCCCCTGAATCGAGCAACTAGACTTTTCGTTCGAAAGCTCGTTTAATAAGGGCATGACCAGGCCTTTCGACCCTTCCGACGCGGCTTCCCAACAACTCGGGCTGATCACCCAGGGCTCTCTCTCGAAGGGCCTGGAGATGCGGCTGCAGGCCCACGCGTCGGTCGAAGACGTGCGCGTTGGCAAGTTCGTCGTGGTCGAAGGTCGGCGCAATCGCTTTTTTTCGATGCTGACGGACGTCTCGCTCGGCGCGGCCAATCCGCAGATTCTGCTCGATCCGCCGGCGAGCGACGACACGTTCATGAGCGAGGTGCTCACGGGCATCGGCACGTTCGGCACCGTCAATCTTCAGCCGATGCTGATGCTCGAGAAGGGCGAGGCCGAGGCCGAGGAGTTGCGCCCGGTCAAGACGATCCCGAGCCACTTCTCGCCGGTCTACGAGGCGTCCGAGGCCGACTTCGAAACCGTCTTCGGCGCCGAGGACGATCCGCACAAGGTGCGCTTCAACATCGGCCGGCCGCTCGACATGGAGACGCCGGTCTGCCTCGATCTCGAACGCTTCATCGAGCGCTCGAACGGCATTTTCGGCAAGAGCGGCACGGGCAAGAGCTTTCTGACGCGCCTGGTGCTTTGCGGCGTCATCAAGCGCAAGGCGGCCGTGAATTTGATCTTCGACGTGCACAACGAGTACGGCTGGCAGGCCCGCTCGGAGAACAAGGGCCAGCCGACGGTCAAGGGCCTCAAGCAGCTCTTCGGCAACGACGTGGTCGTCTTCACGCTCGATCCGGAGTCTAGCTCGGCGCGCGGCATTCGCGGCGCGCATCCGCTGGAGCTCGGGCTCGACCAGATTGAGATCGAGGATCTCGCGCTGCTCAAAGACGAGCTGAACCTCTCGGACGCCGCCGTCGAGAACGCCCTGATTCTGCGCGAGGCCTTCGACCACCGCTGGCTCACGCGCTTCGCGGCCATGACCTCGGCGGACATCGACGAGTTCTGCGAGAACGGCAAGGGCCACGCGGGCGCGCTCAAGGCGCTGCAACGCAAGCTGATTCAGATTCAGAACCTCAAGTACGTGCGGCCCGTCGTCGCGCACAACTATCTCGAGGCGATTCTCAAGTACATCGACGAGGGGCGCCACATCGTGCTCGAGTTCGGCACGCAGAACAGCATGCTCTCGTACATGCTCGCGACGAACGTGATCACCCGGCGCATTCACGAGCACTACGTGAAGGTCTGCGACGAGTACTACGCCGATCCGCTCAATCGCCGGCCGCCCAACAAGCTGATGATCACGATCGAGGAGGCGCACAAGTTCCTCGCGCCGGCGATCGCCCGCCAGACCATCTTCGGCACGATCGCCCGCGAGATGCGCAAGTACTTCGTGACGCTGCTGATCGTGGACCAGCGCCCCTCGGGCATCGACAACGAGGTGCTCTCCCAGGTCGGCACGCGCATCACGGCGCTGCTGAACGACGAGAAGGACATCGATGCGGTCTTCACGGGCGTTTCGGGCGGCCAGAACCTGCGCACGGTGCTCGCCCAGCTCGATCCCAAGCAGCAGGCCCTGGTGCTCGGCTACGCCGTGCCGATGCCGGTGGTCGTGCGCACGCGCGCCTATGACGAGGCGTTCTACCAGGCCATGATGGACGGCGCGGACTTCGCGGCGAACCACGACGAGAAGGTCAAGCGCGGCAAGAAGCACATCGAAGCTCTCTGGGGATAGACGGCAATGAAAAATAAGGGCATTCGGTCAATACCGAATGCCCTTTTGTTTTGAGACGAGGAATGCGATTTAATCGCGATTGATCACTAATCTAAAAACCAGTGGAATGGTTTGTGCCTATCGGCCGAACAGACGGTTGAACCGGCTGCGCTTCTGCACCGCGCTCCGCGGAGCTTTCTGCGCCCGGCGGAAGTCCTCGCGGACCTCCATCCAGTGGGGGTGTAGGCTCGAGTGGCCAAGCACGGCCAAACCTGCAAGCATCTCCATATTGTTGTTATCGTACATTGGACATCCTTCTTTCTGATGTCGCATTCGCTCAATCTCTATGCTTCCACTATACGCCGTTAATTCGAGGTTAATACGAGAACTGGCATTATGCCCAGGCAAAGCCTGGGGTAAGATTTGTTTAAGCCGGAGAAGCCGCATGCTGGCTCGATTGCGGCGCACACTTGCCGGGTGACGCGCTTGTCTGCTCAGATCAAGGCATGACCGACGCGCTTCCTTCGACTTCCCGGCGCTGGGCGATCGCCCAGATGATCTTGTGCACCTTCTTCTGGGGCGCCTTTTTCGTGTTCGGCAAGCTGGCCGTGCGCGAGGCGCCGCCGCTGGCCGTCGCGACTTTGCGCTTTCTGGTCGCCGGGGCGGTGCTTTTGGGCGTGCTGGCCTGGCGCGAGCCCGGCGCCTTCCGGCTCCCTCGGCGGGACTGGGGCCTGGCGCTCGCCTTGGGCGCGACGGGCGTGGCCGCCTACAACGCGCTGGCCTTCGCGGGCATGCCCCTCGCGCCCGCGTCGGACGGGGCGATGATCAGCCCGAGCTTGAACCCGGTGCTCACGGCCGCGCTGGCCGCCTGGATTTTTCGCGAGGCCTTTTCGCCGAAGCGTGCCGTCGGGCTGGTGCTCGCGATCGCCGGCATCGCCTTCATCTTCGTCGGGCCGCTGTTGCACGCGGCCGCGAGCCCCACCCGCTGGCAGGGCGACGCGCTGTTTCTCGCCTCGGCGGTGTGCTGGAGCATCTACACGCTGGTGGGCAAGCTGACGGTCGGCCGATTCTCGGCGCTCGCCAGTACGACGTATGCCTCGGTCGTGGGCGCCTTGCTGCTGCTGCCGTTCAGCGCGCGGGAGCTGGCCGGTGTGCACTGGGCCGCGCTGACGCCGGCATTCTGGGGCGCCATCGTGGTGCTCGCGCTGCTGTGCACCGTCGCGGCCTTTCTGTTCTGGTACGTCGCCATCGACGCGCTGGGCGCCTCGGGCACGGCGGCCTTTCTGCCGCTCGTGCCGCTCTTCGGCGTGGCGCTCGGCATGGCGATGCTGGGCGATCGTCCGGGGCCGCTGCAATGGATCGGCATGGCGCTCGCGCTGACGGGCGTTGCGCTCGCGGCGGGTATAAAGTTGCCGGGAGTGCGTCGTGATTGAGATCCACGTTTACAATCCGGCCTGGCCCGCGCTTTTCGAAGCTGAGCGGGCGCGAATCGCGGCGGCGCTGGGCGATCGCCTGGCGGCCCTCGAGCACGTGGGCTCGACCTCGGTGCCGGGCCTGGCCGCCAAGCCGATCATCGACATTCTGGCGGGCGTCGTGCGGCTCGAGCAGGCCGGAGCGTGCATCGAGCCGATCGTGGCGCTGGGGTACACCTACCGCCCGGATCTCGAGACGGTGATGCCCGAGCGCCGGTTCTTTTGCCGCGAGACGGACGGCGTGCGCTCGCACAATCTGCACCTGGTGGCGATCGACTCCGAGTTCTGGGAGCGGCATCTGCTCTTCCGCGACTATCTGCGTGCCCGGCCGCGCGTCGCGGCCCACTACGAGACGCTCAAGCGCGTGCTGCGCGATCGCTTCGTGGACGATATGGGCGCCTACACGGACAACAAGACGCCTTTCATCCGCCAGGTGGAGGAGTTGGCCCGCGCCGAGCGCGAAGGGCGATTGCCGACCTGACGGCCTTCCGCCGAAGTACCTGGAGTCCCAATGGCCCTGCCCCTGCCCGAATTGCCGACCGAGCCCGCGCCGCAAGCGCCGCGGCATGGGATGGCCTGGCTCGGCTACCTGTTGGCTGTTTGCCTGTTCACGTTTCCGCTCGCGATTCGCTTCACCAATCACATCGCGGGCATGGGGGATTCCCCGATCTACGTGTGGGAGCTGTGGTGGTTCCACCATGCCCTCTTCGAGCTGCACACCAATCCCCTCGTCACCAATCTGCTCTTCTATCCGACGAAGGGCGTGCCGCTGGTGTGGCCTTCGCCTTACAACGACTTCCTCGGCCTGGCGACCTCCTGGCTCTTCGGCCCGGTGCTCACCTACAACTTGTTGGTCACTTCCGGCCTGCTCCTCGCCGCCTACGGGGCCTATCGTCTCGCTTTCCACGTCATTCGCCGCCGCGACGCCGCGTTTCTGGCCGGGCTGATCTATGCCTTCGCTCCCGCCCACATGGAACACGTGGCGGCCCATCTCAACGTCATGTCCGTGCAGTGGGCGCCGTATTGCGTCTGGGCACTCTTTTGCCTGTACGAGCGGCCCACCTGGCGCCGGGCGGCCCTGTTCGGCGTGGCCCTGGCCCTGGCGTCGGCGGTGGACGTGTACGTCGCGCTCTACTTCTTGATTGCCTTCGCGCCGACGTTTTGCCTCTACGCCTTTTTCACCGAGCGCGAGAAGTTTCTGCGGCCGGCATTCTTCAGCAAGGCCGCGCTGATGACGGCGCTGGCCTTCGCCGTCGTGGCGCCGGCCTACTGGCCGATGCTGCAGCACATCGAAGGCTCGGCCACCGCCGTGGCCCAGTCTGCAAGCGTCGGGCGCTTCGGTCAGGACGTGCTTCAGCTCCTCGTGCCGCCGCCGACCAACCCGCTTCTCGGCGCGCTCGGTCGCCTGGTCCCGCGGCGTATGACGGACACGGACACGTGGGGCTACATCGGCTACACGGTGCTCGCGCTCGCCGTGCTCGGTCTGCGACGGGGAGCGCGGCACACGGCGGTCTTCTTCGGCCTTTTTGCGGCCGTGAGCGTGCTTCTGGCTTTCGGCGTCGATCTGCACGTGGCGGGTGTCCATCTCTGCGCGATGCCTTACGCGCTGCTGAGCAAGCTGCCGCTGCTCGACAATCTGCGCTGCCCGGGCCGCTTCATGCAGGTGACGGCGCTGGCGCTGGCGGTGCTTGCCGCGATGGGCGCCGCATGGTGGTTCGAGCGTCTCGGGCGGCGCGCGCCATGGGCCCTCGCGGGCGTGCTCGTGCTGTTGCTGGTGGAATTTTTGACCTACGCCCCCTTTCCCACCACTCCGGCGGCCGTGCCGCCCTTTTACGCGCAACTTGCGCACGACAAGACCGCCGGCGCGCTGTTGGAGCTGCCGAACGGCGATCCGTCCTGGGGCGGGCCGACCTACATGTGGATGTACTACCAGACGCAACACGGCCACCCGCTCGTCGTCGCGCACACCCACCGCATTCCGGACGGCGCGCTGGATTTCATCGACCACACG
>DATNPP010000279.1:0-1624 GCA_036703175.1 Oscillatoriaceae cyanobacterium | reverse complement strand
GTCCACGCCGATCAACGACCCGACCGAAACGCGCGGGGTGAAGAAGTTCTTCGGCGAGCACGCCTACAAGCTGGCGATGTCGTCGACCAAGTCCATGACCGGGCATCTGCTCGGGGCGGCGGGCGGGCTCGAAGCGGGCATCACGGCGCTCGCGGTCAAGCACCAGATCGCGCCGCCGACGATCAACCTGGATCAGCCGGACGAGGGCTGCGATCTGGACTACGTGCCGTACACGGCACGCCCGATGCAGATCCGCTACGCGCTCTCGAACTCGTTCGGGTTCGGCGGCACGAACGGCACGTTGTTGATGAAACGATACGAGGAATAGCCCCCAGCCTCCAGCTTCCAGCCGCCAGCTTATAAGGAGGATGAGCTTCCTGAAAAAGCTGGCAGCTGGCAGCTGGTAGCTGGTAGCTGGTAGCCGGTATGCGAATAGCGGTTTGTGTGAAGCAGGTGGTGACGCGCGAGTGGCAGTTGCGCGTGAACGACCAGAAGACGTGGATCCGTGACGCCGACGCGAGCTTCGAGCTGAACGAGCCCGATGCCTACGCGCTGGAAGAGGCGCTGCGGCTGAAGGAGAAGCACGGCGGCGAAGTCATCGTCTGCTCCGCCGGCCCGGCGCGTGCCGCGCAGGTCATCCGCGAGGCGCTCGCCCGTGGCGCCGACCGCGCCGTGCACGTCGAATCCGACGCGCTGGCGACGGCGGACGCGAATGCCATTGCCGAAGCGCTGGCCGCCGCGATCCGCGACGAGCAGGTGGACCTCGTCCTCACGGGGCTGCAGTCGGACGACCAGGGCTTCGGCCAGGTCGGCGTCGTGCTTGCCGAGAAGCTCGGCATGCCGCACGCCACGATCATCATGGAAGTGCAGGCAAGCGAGTCCCAGCTCAAGGTGAAGCGCGAGCTCGAGGGCGGCTGGTTTCAGTGGATCGCGATGCCGCTGCCCGCGGTGCTGACCATCCAGAGCGGCATCAACCAGCTGCGCTACGCGACGCTCAAGGGGATCATGGCGGCGAAGAAAAAGGAGATCAAGAAGGTCGCCCCGCCTGCGTCGCTTCAGTCGCTCCAGAAGGTCACGTCCATGTACCTCCCCACGAAGGGCAAGCAGACGCAGATGATCGCCGGCGGCCCGGCGGATGCCGCGAAGGAGCTCGTCAAGCGCCTCCGCGAGGAAGCGAGGGCGCTGTAGCCATGGTGCTCGTCATTGCCGAACAACGCGGCGGCACGCTCAACCGCGCGACGTGGGAAACGATTGCCGCGGCGCAACAAGCCGGCAGTTCCGCCGCCAAGGTCGCGGTCATCGGCTCCGGCGTCGATGCCGTTGCGAACGAACTCGCGGCGGCCGACGTCGCCGAGGTCATTGTCGTGGACGATCCCGCGCTCGCCGAATACACCGCCGACGGCTTCGTGCAGGCGGTGCAGGGGCTGGTCGCGAGCGAGCAGCCGGATCTGGTCTTCTTCCCGCACACGTATCAGACCCGGGACTTCGCGCCCGCGCTGGCCGCGCGGCTGAACCGGCCGCTCGTCACCGACTGCATCGCCATCCGTGGCGGCGGACAGCCCGTCACCTACGTGCGCCCCGTGTTCCAGGGCAAGCTCCAGGCGGAAGTGGTCGCCGAAGGGCC
>DATNPP010000275.1:0-19879 GCA_036703175.1 Oscillatoriaceae cyanobacterium | reverse complement strand
GACGACCAAACGATCGAGATTCAGGTGCCGCAAGGCGCCCACACGGGCGATCTCACCGTGACCGTGGACGGCATTCCGAGCGCGGCGCAGCACTTCCGCGTCTGGAGCTCGCTCGCGATCGGCACCCAGCTGCGCTATCTGCCGCAGAGCCGCGCGATTCCGTTCGCACTGGACGCCGTCGACACGGATGGCGTCCATTCGGCCACCGCCACCGTCCAATGGTCGGCGAGCGGCACGGCGAGCGTCGACGCCTCGGGCACCGTCACCATGAGCGGCGCGGGCAGCGCGACGCTCTCGGCGAGCTGTGGCGCGCTCTCGGCCCCGGCCGTCACGCTCACGGGCGTGGGCGCCACCGCGGCCGTCAACACGATCGCGGGCGATGACCAGAGCGCCTTCAAAGACGGCGTCGGCGCCAACGCCGAGTTCTACTTCCCGCGCAGTCTCACGATAGGCCCGGACGGCAATCTCTACGTGGCCGACGAGTGGAACAGCGCGATTCGCAAAATCACGCCCGGCGGCACGGTCACCACGCTGGTCGGCAAGGACTCGAGCGGCCAGAGCCCGCTCGCTTACCCGGTCGGCATCGCGACCGGTCCCGACGGCAACCTCTACGTGGCGGACGAGAACGGCGGCGACGTGAACAAGGTGACGCTCGCGGGCCAGGTGACGGCGATCGCGACCATCGACGCCGTCAAGACCGCCCAGAGCGCCACCTCGACCTACCTCGGCGGCATCGCCGTGGCTTCCGACGGCACGATCTACGTGAGCGACACCTGGAACAACGACGTTCTGAAAATTAAAAACGGACAGGTCACGGTGCTCGCCGGCAACGACAGCTTCACGGGTGGCAGCGCCGACGGCACGGGCACCCAGGCTTCGTTCAAGACGCCGCAAGCCCTCGCGCTCGACGGCCAGGGCGACCTCTACGTCGCGGATAACGGCAACAACGCGATTCGCAAGATTCAGCTGAGCTCGGGCCAGGTCAGCACGCTGACGCTCTCCGGCGCCCAGCTTGCCACGCCTTACGGGCTCGCGCTCGACAAGAGTGGCAACCTCTACACCACGAATCAGATGGGCGGACAGGTCCTCAAAATCACGCCGCAGGGCGTGGTGAGCGTGCTGGCGGGCAGCGGCAGCTTCGTCACGCTGGCCGACGGCCCGGTGAGCAGCGCCGGCTTCGGTTACACCTTCGGGCTCTGCTTCGATGCGCAGGGCGATCTTTACGTGACGGAAGGCTCGGACGGCAACGTGAACCGATTGCGCGAAATCCTGATGCCGTAAGGCCCGGCGGCCTGTGGTATAATGCTCCGCTATATCGCGAAGGAGTCTCCATGAGCGCCGTCTCCGCCGAATCCCTCGAAACCTTGCTTCTCGGCGCCGCCGAGGTGTTGCCGACCGGCGGCCTCGAAGCGCGCCTCAAAGAGGCGGCGGGACGGCCTTTGCGCATCAAGCTCGGCTTCGACCCCACCAAGCCGGACCTGCACATCGGCCACGCCGTGGTGCTCTGGGCGCTGCGGCGCTTTCAGGACGCCGGCCACCAGATTGTGCTCATCATCGGCGATTTCACGGCGCGCATCGGCGACCCCACCGGCAAGCAAGAAGCACGGCCGCCGCTGAGCAAGGAAGAGGTCGAGGCCAACGCCCAGACCTATTTGGACCAGCTGGGCCAGATCATCGACCTCGACAAGGCCGAGATCCACCGCAACGGCGAGTGGCTCGACACGATGAATTTGACTGACGCGATTCGCTTGATGGGCCAGGCCACCGTCGCGCAGATGCTCGCGCGCGAGAACTTCGCGCTGCGCTATGAGCGCGGCGACGCGATCGGCTTGCACGAGTTCCTCTACCCGCTGCTGCAGGGCTACGACTCGGTCGCCATCAAAGCGGACGTCGAGCTGGGCGGCACGGATCAGAAGTTCAACAATCTGATGGGCCGCCAGCTTCAAGAGAACGCGGGCCAGAAGCCCCAGGTCGTGATGCTCTACCCGATTCTCGAGGGCGTTGGCACCGCCGAGAAGATGTCCAAGTCGCTGGGCAACTATATCGGCCTCACGGACGCGCCCAAGGACATGTTCGGCAAGTCCATGCGCATCACGGACGAGCAGATGCCGATGTACTACACGCTGGCCTCGGGCCTGCCGGTGAGCGAAATCAAGCAGGCGATCGCCGGATTGCAAGCCGGCACGCTGCATCCGCGCGACGCGAAGCTCAACCTGGGCACCGCGATCACCAAGCTGTACCACGGCGAGGAAGCCGCCCGCGAGGCGCGCGACGCCTTCGTGAGCCAGTTCAGCGCCCGCGAGCTGCCGACCGACATTCCCGAGATGCAAGCCGCCTCGGGCACGCCGCTCGCGCGACTGCTGGTCGACCTCAAGCTCGCTTCTAGCGTGAGCGAGGCGCGCCGCCTCATCGAGCAGGGCGGCGTGAAGCGCCACGGCGACAGCGCCGAGACGCTCGTCGAGCCCAACGCCCCCATCGAATTGCCGGCCGAAGGCGTGATCCTCCAGGTCGGCAAGCGGCGCTACGCGCGCGTACGACCGCAGGGGTAGGCGATGATCCAGACGAGCTCATTGGGCTGGTCGCTGCCCTTCCAGGAGCACATCCACAACGAGCAGGATCGTTACTGGATTCAAAACATCGCGCGCCAGCTGCCCTTTCTGGCGGACTTCATTCCCGCGGATCTGCTGATTCACTGCCCCGTCGGCAACGACCAGTTCGTCACCGTCGCCGAGGCCAAGCCGACCGTGCGCCAGAGCTTCTACCGCCGCGCGCAGGTGGGCCACCACTTCGTGCCCGAGGAGAACTCGGCCATCTGGCAGGCCTTTCATTCGGGCGAGCTGGCCGTCGGCGCGATGGGCAAGGTCATCAACGGCCAGCCGATGAACCAGGTGGCCTACCCGCTGCACGGCGCCAACGGCGTCTGCGCGATCCTCGTGATGGAGCGCAACCTCTACGAGGAGCTCAAGCACTCCGAGCCCAAGCGCCAGCTCTACCGCACGGCCATCACGCGGCTGGTGAAGACGCTGATCGACAAGGCCAAGATCTCCTCGCTCTCGCTGCCGCCGATTCAGCCCGGCGACGCGCTGCTGCTCATCAACAACCGCGGCACGATCATGCACGCCTCGGCCGTCGCGCTCAACCTCGCCCGCCGCTTGGGCCTGCCCGAACAGCTCGAGGGACTCGACTGGAGCGAGACCTTCATCAAGGGCCACGACTACCGCCAGGTGCACACCAATCCGATCTTCATCGAGAGCGAGCTGGTGACGGCGTTGCTCACGGTGGCCGTGCGCACGATTCCCGTGACGCCCAGCGACTACATGGTCGACCACGTGATGGTGCTGCACGACATCACCGAGCTGAAGCAAAAAGACCGCGAGCTGGTCATCAAGGACACGCTCGTGAAAGAAGTGCACCACCGCGTGAAGAACAACCTCCAGACGGTCGCGGGCCTGCTGCGGCTGCAACAACGGCGCAGCCGCATGCCCGAAGTGAAGGCGATTCTGAACGAGAGCATCGCCCGCATCGCGAGCATCGCGCTGGTGCACGAGTACCTCTCGCAAGACGACCTGGGCGTGGTCGACATCAAGGAGCTGGCCGAGAATCTCCTCTCCAACACGTTGCAGAGCATGCTGGATCCCGAGAAGCGCATCGCGGCGGAGGTCATCTGCCCCAAGCCGCTGACCTTGCCCTCGGCGCAGGCCACCTCGGCGGCGCTCGTGATCAACGAATTGCTGCAAAACACCGTCAAACACGCCTTCAGCGGCCGCCAGGAAGGCAAGGTTTCTTTGCGGCTTGACGATAACGGGGAAGGCGTGGTCCTCTCCATCCATGACAACGGCATCGGCTTGCCCGAGGGATTCTCGCCGAAAACCGACGGCAACCTGGGCTGGCAGATCATCAATACGCTGGTGAGCGAGGATTTGCACGGCCAGCTCGAAATCGAGCGCGACAACGGCACCACGATCCGGATCACGATTCCCCACACGTGGGGACCGGCCCCCCAAGGAGGCACCCATCCGCATGAGTAAGAAGCTGCGCATTTTGATCGCCGACGACGAGTCGATCATCCGCCTCGACCTCAAGGAGATGCTCGAAGAGCTCGGCCATGCGGTCATCGGCGAGGCCTCGGACGGCGAGCAGGCCGTCGACCTGGCCGGCAAGCTCCAGCCGGATCTGATCGTGATGGACATCAAGATGCCCAATCTGGACGGATTGGGCGCCGTGCGCCGCATCAACCAGGCCGGCAAGGCGCGCGTGCCGGTCGTGATGATCACGGCTTACTCGCAGCCCGAGCTCGTGGAGCAGGCCGTCGAGCTGGGCGTGTTCGCGTACCTGGTCAAGCCGATCAAGGAAGGCGACCTGATGCCGACGCTGGAAGTCGCCATGAGCCGCGCCGAGGAGATGAACGCGCTCGAAAAAGAAGTCGAGAGCCTGAAAGACGTGCTCGAGACCCGCAAGCTGGTCGAGCGCGCCAAGGGCATTTTGATCGAGACCTACGGCCTCACCGAGGCCGAGGCGTTCCGCAAGATTCAGAAGCTCTCGATGAACAGCCGCAAGCCGATTCGCGAGATCGCCGACGCGATCATCCTCGCGCGAGAGGTCGGCAAGCCCGAGCCGACGGGACGCGGGAAGTAAGACGGCGATCGCCGTCAAGCAGACCAGACCTTCTAGAATTCCGAGCTCGCCCTGTTGAATTCTTCCACGACGAGCGCCGACACCTTGCCTCGCGGCCTCGTGCTGTTCCTGGCGGCGGGCGCCGGCCTATCCGTCGCCACGCTTTACTACAACCAGCCCGTGCTCGGCCTCCTCACCAAGGAGCTCGGCGCCTCGCCCCAGGCGGTCGGCTGGGTGTCGACCATGACGCAGCTGGGCTATGCGTTGGGCATTCTGTTTCTGGTGCCGCTGGGCGATCGCTTCGATCGGCGCCGCATCATTCTCTGCAAGACGGGCCTGCTCGTCCTCGCGTTGCTGGCCGCGGGCTTCGCGCCCTCGCTCGGATTTCTACTGGCCGCAAGCCTGGTGATCGGCCTTGCCGCCACCCTGGCCCAGGACATCGTGCCCACCGCCGCCCATCTGGCGCCTGTCGCGCAGCGCGGCAAAGTGATCGGCACGGTCATGACCGGGCTTTTGCTCGGCATCGTGCTTTCCCGCGTGGTCAGCGGCATCGTCGCCGAGCATTTCAGCTGGCGGACGCTCTTTCTCGGCGCAGCCGCGAGCATCGTGCTGCTCGGCATTGGCGCCTGGCGCACGCTGCCGAGCTTCGAGCCGCCGGTTCGGCACGGCTACGGCGAGCTGCTGCGCTCGTTGGTGCGATTGTGGCAGCGTCATCCGGCGCTGAGGCGCGCGGCGCTGGCGCAGGGGCTGCTGTCGGTCGCGTTCAGCGCGTTCTGGACCACGCTCGCGCTGATGCTCTACGCGGCGCCATTCCACCTGGGCAGCGAAGCCGCGGGCGCCTTCGGCCTGGCCGGCGCCGCGGGAGCCCTGGCGGCGCCCGTGGCGGGACGCATCTCGGATAGAAGCGGCCCGGAGCAGGTCACGCGCCTGGGGGCCGGGCTGGTCATCGTATCGTTCGCCGTCCTGTTCCTCTGGCCGCTGCTGCCGGTGCCCGTGCGCCTCTGGCTGCTCGGGCTGTGCGCGGTCGGATTCGATCTCGGCGTGCAAAGCGCGCTCATCGCGCATCAGAGCATCATCTACAGCCTCGATCCCCAGGCGCAGAGCCGGGTCAACGCCGTGCTGATCGTGGGCATGTTCATCGGCATGGCCCTGGGCTCGGCGCTGGGCAGCGCGCTGTTGGCCCACTGGGGCTGGCTCGCCGTCACGGCCCTCGCGACGGCCAGTGCCGTCGGCGCGCTGGCGATCCGCCTTTGGCCGAAGGCCGGCCGGCCCTAGGGATTCGGAAATTTTCGACGACCTCGGGAACCTTCGTGGGGCCGGCCGGTCTATGAGGATCGGGTAGGGTTCGATCTCCTCCCTGCCCACCCCCCACGGCCCAATCCCCCGGGCCAACCAAACTACTCAGGCCCCCCTTTCGGGGGGCCTGGGTATGTGGAGTCCCTCATGGCTAGCTCGTCTGTTGTAAAGGCCGACATGGCCCCGCTCGATGGCGAAGCGTCGCGTGATGATCTATCATGGCGCGCCCCGCAGGCGCCCCCACGGCGCGAGCGGGAACAAAATTCTCGGGCCTCGGTCCAATCCGATCGGGCCTGGTCGAGACAGGAACCCGTGGAAGCCGAGTCTACTCTCATCCAACGCTGCCAAGCCGGCGACATGAAAGCCGCGGAAGCCCTCTTCCGCCGTTATCATGCGCCCGTCTTCCAGCTCGTCTCGCGCATGCTTCACGGCGCGCCCGAGGCGGAGGATCTGACGCAGGACGTCTTCCTCAAGGCCTTCCGGGCGATCGGGAGCTTCAAGGGGCGCAGCTCCTTCAAGACCTGGATCTTCCAGATTGCCACCAACACCTGTCTCAACCACCTGGCGAAGGCCGAACGGCGCTACATCCACGACTCGCTGGAGACGCCGCTGGGCGGCGAGGGCGACTTCACGCTGGGCGATCGCCTGGCGAGCCCGAGCCCCGAGCCGGACGAGGCGGCGATGGCGTCCGAGATTTATTCACGGGTGCAGCAGGCCGTGTCGAAGCTGAGCCCCGAGTTTCGCGCCGTGCTGGTGCTGCGCGACATTCAGGACCTCTCCTACGAGGAAGTCTCCGAGGCCCTGGGCCTCAATCTGGGTACGGTGAAGTCGCGCCTCGCCAGGGCGCGCAAGCAGGTCCAGCAATGGCTGGGCGACCTGTTCTAAGGAGGCCGCATGACGGTTCCATGTGAAGATTGGCTCGAAGACATCTCGTCCTATTTGGACGGCGAGCTTCCCGTCGAGGCGGAGCAGCGGGTCCACGGCCATTTGCGCCAGTGCACTTCCTGCGCCGAGTACATGGTCGAGCTCGTGCCGCTGGTGAAGACGCTGCGGCATCTGCCGGCCCCTGTGCCCAGCACGGATCCCTGGCGGGCAATAGCAGCCGAGCTGCGCCGCGAGCCGCGCTTCGCGCGCCGGGCCTGGTGGCGCGACACCAACCGCATCGGCTGGGCCGCGGCGGCGGTGGTCATCTCTGTGAGCTCGGCGGTGGCGATCGGCGTCCACCAGCGCACCAGCGTGCCGGTGGCGGACGTGAACATGTATCTGCATCAGCACGAGATCTACGCGCGTCAGGACGGCGTGCCGAGCCTCTACGCCCCCGAATTCACCGCCCTCAAGGCGAGTTATCACCTGGATAAATGAAACACTGGCTTTTCGCGCTGCTCGGCGTGCTGGCGATCGCGCCGACCGCCTCGGCCCATACGCTCGTCACGCCCGATCGCATCATGCGGGCGCAGAACAACCTCACCTACACCGGCTTGATGGTGATCAACGGCGTGCAGCGCGTGCGCATTTTTCACGGCCCGGGCATGCAGCTGCGCCAGGAGTACCTCAATCCGGCCGGCCAGCTCGCGGATCTGCTGCTCAGCGATGGGCAGACCCGCTGGCACTACTCGCCCGCCGACAAGCTCGTGAGCGTGACGCCGCTGGAGCCGCCTGTCAGCACGGACGAGCGCTTGAGCTTGCTCAAGCAGAACTACGATTTTCAGGTGCTCGGCGAGGGCCGCCGTGCGAACCGTCCGGTGGTGATCGCGCGCTTCGTGCCGCATCATGCCGGCAATCTGGTCCATCTATTGTGGGTCGACGAGGCCACCTGTCTGCCGCTCGCGGTCGAGCGCCGCGACGGAAGCGGGGCGCTGGTGGATCGCTCCGAGTACACGACGATTCACTTCAATCCGACTTTTCGCGATCAGGACTTCCGCTTCAACGTGCCGATGGGCTGCCACGTGGTCAGCACGCTCACGATGCTGGCCCATGGCAATCCCCAGACGCCAACGCCGGCCGATCCGCGCTTCCATCCGCAGCCGCCGCGCGCCGTGCCGCCCGGCTACGCATTGGTGTCCTGGCAGCTCTTCATGAGCAACAACCACGTGCGCACCTTCGACTGGCGTTACCACGACGGCCTCAATCCGCTCTCGGTCTTCGCCGTGCAGGCCGACAGCCAGGCCCGCGTGCCTTCCGAGGCCAAGACGGTGCAGGTCGACGGGCACCCGGCCTATCTGCTCGACAACGAGGGCGAGCATCTGCTGATGTGGACGGCGCAAGGCACGGCGTATACGGCGGTGGGGCATCTGCCGGAGGCCGATCTCGAGCATGTGGCGGACTCGACGTACCGATAGCCGCTAACGCAGCACCAGGGCTTCGGCTGGGAGAGGGGGCGACCGCTTCCGAGCCGCGCCCTGTGGCACTGACGTGTGGCTCAGCTGGCCTGGGGTCGCCCCCGCTCCCGATTGGCTCCCCTGGACGGGTCGCCAATATCCCTCTCCCACCCTCCGGGGGAGAGGGCAATGTAAACTCGCCGGCGCCTTAGTGCCGGCCGTGGTGGTGGTGGAGTTCTTCCATGTCCACTTCGCGCTGCAAGCGCTCGAGCACTTCGCCGCTGATCGCGCCCTCGTTGCGTAGGCGGACGTACGTGGCGCGCTGGGCCTCCAGGGCCTCGTGCAGCAGATCGTGATAGGCGTTGAGGTTCGAGAGGAAACGGCCGTCGGGATTCGGCCGCAGCACCATCTCGCCCCGCTGCAACTGGGCCTCGAAGTGCTGGCGCAAGCGCGTCACCATGCCCGTGTCCGCGAGCGGGGTTCCCGGCTCCTCCAGATCGTCCAGACGGCGCAGCGCCGCGCGGGCCGCCGCGATGCGCGCGCGCGACTCGGCGATCGCCCGCGACTCCTCGGCGCCCAGTCGCCAGCGCTCGACCAGCCAGGGCAGGCTAAGGCCGCCCAGCAACAAGGTCCCGAGCACCACGCCGAGGGCCAACGTGACGATCAACGCGCGCTGCGGAAAGGGCGCGCCGGTCGC
Source organism: Oscillatoriaceae cyanobacterium (assembly GCA_036703175.1). Taxonomy (GTDB): domain Bacteria; phylum Cyanobacteriota; class Sericytochromatia; order S15B-MN24; family JAQBPE01; genus DATNPP01. Next base: position 10,954 of record DATNPP010000275.1, on the reverse strand, counting down.
GATCACGAAAGGCAGCGCCAGCGCCGTCACCAGCGTGTCGACGCCGCGCAAGCCGCTCAGCGAGACGAGCGCCACCTCGCGCGCCGGAAACGGCCCCGGCGAGTCCTCGGCGCGGCGGACCAGCCAGGCCGTGCCGAAGACCCAGGGCACGCGAATGCCGAGCACCACGGCGATCGCGATCGCCCCCTGCCAGAGCACGCGGGACCACGGGGCGTTCAGCGCGCCGAACACGCCGTGAAGCGACAAGCCCATGATCATGAAGACCAAGCCGCTCAGCAAGAACTCCAGCGTGTTCCAGAGCGGCAGCGTCTGCAAGCGCACTTCCGCGTCGTGCAGCGTGGGCAAAAACCAGCCGTCGTAGATGCCGAGCGCAAGCACGGCGAGCACGCCGGACGAGCCGATCGCCTGGGCGATGAGGAAGGTCCCGTACGGTACCACGAGCGACAAGGCGGCATCCAAGCGCGGCTCTTGGATCCAGCGCCGCACGCGCACGTAGGCCCAGGCGATCGCGAGGCCCAGCAGCGGGCCCACGAGCACGACCAGGGGCAAACGCTCGAGCGTCCCGCCCCAGTTCTCATGCCCCGACACCACCGCCGCGACGGCGAGCTGGAAGCAGAGCAGGGCGGTGGCGTCGTTGAAGAGGCTCTCGCCTTCGAGAATCGTCGTCACGTGACGCGAGAGCGAGACGGTGCGCAGCACGGCGAGGATCGCGACCGTGTCCGACGGCGCGAGCACCGCGCCGAGCACGAAGGCCAGCGGCCAGCCGAAGCCGAACCAGGCGTGCGCCGCGGCGGCGACGGCCGCCATCGTCGCGAGCACGAGCGCCACGGCCAGCAGCAGAATCGGCTCGATGTTCTGCAGCAGCTCGCGCCACGAGCTGTAGTAGGCCGCCGAGTAGATCAGCGGCGGCACGAAGATCGCGAAGACGAGCTCCGGCGGCAACGAAAGCCCGCCCAGACCGGGAATTTCGCCGACGAGCCAGCCCGCCGCGATCAGCAACACGGGGCCCGGCAGCGGCAGTCGCGCCGCGACGCCCTCCATCGCGACGAGCGCCAGCACCAGCAACAACAGGGTTTCGAATGTCGCCACGACGCGCTCCTTCGTCTCGATCGTAGCGGCCCGAAGCGCCGCGCGCGAAGCGTCGAGCGTTCCTCCCGTACGGCTTATCACGACGATTCGCGATCCGAATTTCCGCTCGGCGCGCCGCTGCGGTAGGATGAAGCCAGGTGAGGCGCCCGACCTCCGAAAGCGAAGTTTCTCATGATCTGGTTTCTGCTGATTCTCGCCGGTATGGCCGCCGGCCTCATCTCGACGATCGCCGGGCTCGGCGGCGGCATCCTGCTCGTGGCCGGCTTGAGCCCCTTTTTGCCCCCCGCTCTCGTGATCGGCACGACGGCGCCGGCCTTGCTGATCGGCAACGCGTCGCGCGCCTGGTTCCTTCGCGAAGGCATCGACTGGGGGCTGGTGGCGCGCTTTAGTTTACTGGCCGTGCCGTGTGCGCTGGGCGCAAGTCTGTTGGCGCCGCATCTGCCGGCGGCCTTGCTGCGCCGCGCCATCGCCGCGCTGGTGCTCGTCTTCTTCGTGCGCATGCTGAAGCCCAAGGAGAAACCGGCACCGGCCCGCAACGGCGGCACGGTCTTCTTCGCCGGCGCGCTGGCGGGCAGCGTCAGCGGACTGACCGGCGGCGCCGGCTTCCTCGCGCTGCCGATTCTGGCCCGCTTTCCATTGTCGCCCGTCCAGCTCGTCGCCACCGAGACGACCTGCATGGCGCTCATCCACCTGACGAAGAGCGTCTGCTTCGGCGCCGTCGGCAGCGCCCCCTGGCCGATGTCAGCCGCGCTGGCGCTGGGCGTCGTTCTCGGCAACGCGCTCGGCCGACGCGTCCTCGCGACCCTGCCGCGTGAGCTCTTCCGTCGGTTGTTGCTCGGGGCGATGGGGCTCGCCGGGCTGATGCTCGCGATCGCCTGACGGACGCCACAACCAGGCGCCGACCAGCAGCGCGAGGCCGGAGAGGCCCCAGAGCCCCGTCCGCGAGCCGGTGACGGCCGGGCTCGCGAGGGCCTGGCGCTCCTGGCTCGCCAGGGCTTCATGGACCTTGGCCGACGCCGGCGACTCGAGCCGCGTCACGAGCTCGGGACGCGCGTCGAGCAACATGGCATGGATCGCCTTCAGCGCCAGGTTGCGCGACAGCGCGTTCGAGGGCGGATACGCCGCCAGCGCCTTGAGGCGCTTCGAGACGAGCTTTTCACCGCGCAACGCGCGCAGCGCCGTGCGATCGCCCCGAAAAGCCGCGTCGATCAGCTTCAGCGCGTGCGCCTGCTCGGCCGCGACATAGGCCGGCACGCCCCCATTGGGCACCAGGGCGGCAAAAGGCGCCAGGGCCCTGTCCGTCGCCATGGCCGCCGCGGCCCGCGCATCGCCTTCGAGCGCCGCGTGAAAGGTCGCCTCGCGATCCGCGAAGCGCTGCCGCACGTGCCCGTCGATTTGCCCGGCGCCGAGAAAGGCCCCGAGCGCGACGAGCAGACAGGCGAGAGAAGCGAGCGTTTTGGCATGCGTCATGGCGTTCGGCTCCATGGTACCGGAAGCCGCGCCATTCGGCAGCAGACAAGGAGCTAACTGGTCGGCAGGCCCAGGTACTTGGCCAAATCGATGCCCAGCGCCCGCGCGAGCCGGATCTGGGCCACGCGCTGATCGTTCACCGCCTGAATGTAGTTGTTCTCGGACTGCACCAGCGTGGCTTGCGAGTCGATCAGCTCGAACAACGTCGACAAGCCGACCTGATAGCGCTTCACCATGAGGTCGTAGGCGATCTGCGCCGAGGCCAGGCCCTCGCGCGTCGTCGTGACCCGCTGGGTGGATTCCTGCAGCGTCTGGTACTGCTGCGCGATGCCCAGCGCGAGCTGCTGGCGCGTCTGCTCGAGCGAGAGGCTGTCCGCCTGCGCCTGGCTCGAGGCCTCGGCCATCTGGTTGCGCACCTGCATGCCGTCGAAGAGCGTCCAATTGAGGTTCACGCCGGCCACGAGCTCGCCTTGCGAGAGTCCGCGCATGCTGTAACGCGTCGTGCCCTGCAGATTGGGCCACAACTGGCGGCTGTAGAGCGAGGCCTGCATCTCGTCGGCCTGCACGCGCAAGGCGGCCTGCTGGTACTCGGGGCGACGCGTGACCATCGACGTGAGCGAGGGACCGAGCGGGACGTTCAGCGTGGGCACGGCGGCCGTGTCCGACAGCGGGCGATCGCCCAGCGGCGCGTTGATCGCGTTCGCCAGCGTCAGACGCGCCAGGTTCACCGCGTTGGTCTGCTGCGTGAGCGTGTCCTGCGCGTTGGCGAGCTCGGCTTTGAGCTGCTGCAGATCCGCCTGCGTCGCGAGGCCCGCGATCAGCTTGGCGTTGCCGAGGCGCAGATGGTCCTGCGCCTGCTTGACCGTGGTGCGGGCCACGTCCGTCAGGCCCTCGGCGCGCAGCACGTCGAAGTAATCGACCGCCGCGTTCGCCATCGCGTCCTGCTGCGCCTGCTCGGCCGCCAGCTGGCTGATTCGCACCTGATCGTCGGCCATCGCGATCGCGTCGCGCGTGGCGAACGCGTCGAAGAGCACGACGCTGCCCGATACCGTCGTGTCGACGGTGACGCCCGAGGCCGGAAAGCCCACCAGATTGAGCCCGCCGAGCGCGGCGCCGCTGCCGCCCGGTAGCTCGTTGTAGTCCGCGGCGACCTGGGTGGTGAGCGTCGGCAAGGCCTTGCCGACGGTCTGCTGCCGGGTCGCCTGGGCCACGCGCACCTGAGCCAGGCCCTGCTGCGTCGCGAGGCTGTTGTCGCGCGCGAGGCGCACGGCCTCGCGCAGATCCAAAGGGACCTGCGCGTGGGCCGCGGAAGCCAGTAGCAAGCAAGCTGCGAGTGCGAGCGACAGGGCCTTCATGGATTCCTCCTAGCGCGCCGCGCCGAGGAAGCTGGCGAGATCGACGCCGAGCGCCCGCGCGAGGCGGATCTCGGCCACGCGGTAGTCGTCGAGCGACTGGATGTAGTCGTTCTCGGACTGAATCAGCGTGGTTTGCACGTCCGTCAGCTCGTAGGGAGCCGCCACACCCGCGCGGAAGCGATCCAGCGCCAGGCGGTAGGCTTCCTGCGCCGAGGCGAGGGCCTCGCGCGCGCTGGCCTCACGGCTGCGCGCGTCCTCGCGGTTCTCGTACTGCTGGCGCACTTCGAGCGCGAGGCGCTGGCGCGTCTGCTGCAGCAGCAGCGCGTCGGCCTGCGCCTGATGCTGCTGCGCGAGCATCTTCTCGCGCGTCTGGAAGCTGTCGAACAGCGTCCAGTCCAGCGTGACGCCGGCCGCGAAGATGCCCTGCGCCATGCCGCGGAACGAGTAGCTCGTGTGGCCGATGAGATGCGGCCACAAGCCGCGGCTGGTGAGGCTCTCCTGCGCCTGGTCGAGCTGCTCTTTCAGCTCGGCTTGCTTGAGTTCGGGCCGCTGAGGCAGGCTTCGGCTCAGCGCCGTCTCCACGGACACGGCGAGCTGCGGCACGGGCGGCTCGGCGTCGAGGGGGCGATCGCCCAGCGGCGCGTTGAGCACGTTGGCGAGGTTCAATCGCGCCAGGTTCACCGCGTTGTTCGCGGAAGTCAGCGCCCCTTGCGATTGGGCCACCTGCGCGCGCAGTTGCAGCACCTCGGCTTTGGTGCCGGCGCCTGCTTGCATGCGCAAATTGCCGATGCGCAGATGCTCCTGCATCTGCTGCAGCGTCGTGCGCGCCACGTCCGCGAGGCCCTGAGCGCGCAGCACGTCGAAGTAGGCCACCGCAGCCTGTGTCTCGGCGTCCTGCTCGGCCAATGAGGCGCCCAGACGCTGCATCAGCACCTGGGTGTCGGCCAGCTTGATCGCGTCGCGCGTCGCGAACGCGTCGAAGAGCACCATGTTGCCGGACACGGTCGTGTCTGTGTAGGTGCCCTCGGCCGGGAAGCCGGGGATGTTCAGCGAGCCGAACGCGCCGCCGCTGAAGACGGCCGCGACGTTGGGCGGCAGGCTGCTGTACGTGGGCGAGGTGCTCAAACTGAGCGTCGGAAAGGCGCCGGCGATTGTCGCTTGGCGCGTGGCGATCGCCCCTTGCAGCTGCTCACGGCTCGCCTGGGCGGCAAGGCTGTTGTCGCGCGCGAGCAAAACCGCGTCGCGCAACGAGAGGGCCCCTTGCGCCCGAGCCGGGCTGGCCACGGCGATCGCGAGGGCGATCGCCAGAGCCGGCCAGCGCAGAGCGTGGATCATTGCTCGGCCTCCTTCGGCAGGCCGCCCGGGGTATAGAACAGGTTCAGCGCGAGAATGTTCGAGTCGTCGCTGCCCAGCGTGCCGCGCCAGTTCTCGAGCTGGTAGCCCAAGCCCAGACGCAAGCCCGGCACGAGCTCGTAGGCGACCTCGGCGCGCGCGTCGGTCATGAAGTTGCCGCCGATCGCAGGCGCGTTGTCCTTGCCCCAGGCGTAGACGAGCGGGTACAGGCCCAGGCTCGCCTCGAGGTGCCAGGGCCCCTGATGCGGCTTCCAGGCGAGCGTGCCCACGGCGCCGAGGGCGTGGCGGGTCTGCTCGTAGTCGATGCTCGAGCCCGTGTAGCGGATGTCGCCGTTGTTCGGCACGACGTTCTTGTACTGGTAGCCCAGCTGCAACGCGCCCTCGAGGGTGTTCGAGAAGGTGAAGAGCGGGCCCACGCGCGCACCGGCTTGCCAGGTGCTCGGCGAGAAGGCCGGGTTCTGATCGGTGCCGAGGCCGCTCACGTCGACCGGGAACTGGTTGTGCGCGCCCTCGGCCTCGAGCAGCCAGGGCCGCCAGCGGAAGCGCAGGCCCAGACCGAAATCGTTGTTGGCGAAACCCGAGATGCTGGCGCCCGCTTGCGTGATGGACGACTGGCGCACGCGATAGCCGAAGCGAATGCCCGAGTTGAGCGGCGCGGATTGCACGGCCGTCTGCGAGGAGGGCAACAGCGCCGGCAGCGGCATGCTCGGCATGAACGCGCCGACCGGATTGAGCTTCACGCGCAGGTTCTGCCCGCGGCCGATCGCCACGGTCACGCCGTCGTAACCGACGCTCGAGATCGTGAGGTTCGCGCCGCCGCTCGAATCGAGCAGCAATCGGAACTGGCCGCTCTGATTGGTGAAAGCGGACGTGACGCTGCCCTCTTGCTGCACCAGCGCGCCCGAGATCGGGCGGCCCGACTGGGCGTCCGTCACGACGCCCGTGGCGATCGTGGGCGCCGGCGCGGCGGCGACGAGGAAAGCGGGAGGAATGGGAGCGATGAATGGCATGGGGCGTTCCTTATGGCTGCAGCGTGACGACCGGGGCGCTGGAGGTGAACGTGTAGCTGTTGTGATTGCCGGCGCGCTGGGTCGCGATGACCTGAATGTAGTAGGCACCGGCCGCGTTCGAAGCGGACGTGTTCCATACGAACGTCTTGCTCGTGAGATCCGAGGTCGAGTTCGGCGCGATCGTGGTGAAGGGGCCCGTCGGGCTCAACGAGTAGCCCCACGTCAGGTTGTAATCGCCCGGCGTGACGCCCGCGGCGTTGAGCTGCAGCGAGGCGGACGAGCCCGGCTTGATCACCTCGTCGGGCGGACTGGACTGAATCAGCGGCGTTTGCTCGGTCACGGTCAGCACCGGCTCGCTCGTCGTGAGGCTCTTGATCGTGCCGTTCTGGGGCAGATCGACGCGGAAGTTGTAGGAGCCGGACTGGTTCACGAGCAGATCGACGCTGGTGCCGTTGCCGGGAATCAGCGTCCAGCTGGGCACGGCCCCCGTCACCTGGTAGTACCAGGTGAATGGGCCGGTGCCGGGGCTCGGAATGTTGAGCGTGAGCGTGACCTTGTCGCCGCGGTTGGCCGCGGAGGTCGACGGGGTGACGACCGGCGCGCCCTGGCTCACGAAGACGATCGCCTGCGGGCTCACGAAGGTGTTCACGTCGCCCGTCGCCTGGTTGGTGACGTCCACGCGCACGTAATCCGAGCCGACCGTGGTCGGCAGCCAGCTGACCTGCGGGCCCGCGCCGTTGAGGGTGGTCCAGGGGCCCGTGGGGCTCGCGCTGGTGCTCCAGGCGTAGGTGAGGCTCCCGCTCGCGAGCTGCGCCGGCGGATTGAACTTCAATCCGACCGTGCTGCCGAGGCTCACCGAGCCCGAGCCGGGCGTCGTCGTGATCACGTTGCGCGCGTCCGTGACGAAGACGATCGCCGTCGGCGTGATCGTCGAGTAGTCCTGCTGCGTCTGGCGATCGATCGTGTCGAGCTTGATGAAGTAGTTGCCCGCGGCGGCCGGCGTCCACTTCACGGCCTTGCCCTGATCGGGAATGGCCTGCCAGGGGCCCTGCGCGCTCGCGCCGTAGCTCCAGGTGAACTGGTAGCGGTTGGGGTCGGCGTCGGTGTTGGCCGTCAAGTTCACGTCCAGGCCCTGCGTGATGTAGGCCGGCGACGGATCCGTGAGGATCGCCGGGCTGCCGAAGGGCACCGGCGAGCCGGTCTGCAGCGTGATGATCTGGCTCGCCTGGTCGTTCATGATGAAGGTGACGGTGATGTTGCCGTTGGCGTCCTGCTGGAACTTGGTTCCGGGCGGAATCGCGAAGGTGTAGTAGCCGCCGGGCGCGCGCGTGACCTGCACCTTGGTGCCGCCGAGGCCGACTTTGAGGTCGCTCGCGGCCTGGACCGACGCCGGCAACAATCCGGGATTGTTAATCGTGACGGTGTTCGTGGTCGTGTTGAACGTCGCGGGGATGCCGGCGCTGACCGTGATCGGAGGATTCGCGGGCGTGGCCGTCATGTGGATCTGCGAATCGCAGCCGGCGAGCAACACGGCGAGCGCGAGAGTGGGAAGACGCAACCGGGACATGGCGGCTCCTTCTGATGCGGAGAGGATTTAAGCGATGGGGCGTGCAAAAAGGTTTTGCACGCAAACAATTTATCAGGTAAAATAAAATTCGACAAGCTCGCATGGTGAGGAAGAGGCGATGAGGCCGTCCGACGAGATCGCCGCTTACGGCGCGTTGCTGGAAAAGCTGGCGCAATCTTACAAATCGCAAATGATGAACGTCTGCCGCGTCGAAGATTTGACGCCGCCGCAGTTCTTCGCGCTGCATGCGATTCGCGAGCACGGCGCCTCGAAGATGAGCCCGCTCGCCGAGCATCTCGGCTTGTCGATGGGCGCGGCCTCGACGCTGATCGATCGCCTGGTAAGCCGCGGCCTGGTCCAGCGCGTCAGCGATCCGCAGGATCGGCGGGCCGTGCACGTGAGCCTCACGGAAAAGGGCCAGGCGGTGCTCGCCAACGCCCAGGAACGTCGCCGCGAGCTGATGCGCCAGGTCTTTCTGCGCCTCGCCCCCGAATCGCGCCAACAAGTCCTGCGCGGACTCGGCGCCCTCGTCGAAGCCTGGGAATCCCTGCCGACGGACCCTTGCAAGCCTTCTTGAAAAGCGCAAGCGCATGGTAGAATGGCTCGGGGCGGAAAACCAATCACCACCCCACCCCGGCCCTCCCCCGCGGGGGAGGGAGGATTTCAAAGATGGCCCAGCATCCGGGCTGGGCATGCGTAGGAGAGGCGAATGGCCGTTCTGGAGATTCGAACGATCGGGGACGACGTGCTGCGCCAGGTGGCGGAGCCCGTGCGCAAGGTCAACAAAGAGCTCAAGCAGCTGATCGAGGACATGTTCGAGACGATGGCCGCCGCGAACGGCGTGGGTCTCGCGGCGCCGCAGATCGGCGTGAGCAAGCGCCTCTTCGTGATTGACGTGGGCGACGGCATGCCCTTCGCGCTGGTCAACCCGGTATTGGTGAAGGGCTGGAACGAGATCACCGATCAAGAAGGCTGTCTCAGCGTGCCGGGCGTGTACATGCCCGTGCGCCGCTTCGAGAAGGTGCTCTTCAAGGGGCGCAACGAAAAAGACCGCGCCGTCACGATCGAGGCGACCGGATTGCTCGCCCGCGCGCTGCAGCACGAGCTCGACCACCTGGACGGCAAGATCTTCGTCGACCTGGTCGAGGACAAGATGGCCCTGGATGCGGAGCTCGCCGCGATGCGGCAGCGTCTCGCGGAAGAAGCGAAAGCGACGGCCAGTGCGTAAAAGACCCTTCGTCATCGGCGTCGCCGGTGGCTCGGGCTCCGGCAAGACCACCGTCGCCCGCAACATTCTCGAGATCGCCGGGCGCGAGCGCGTCGCGCACCTGCTGCACGACCACTACTACAAGGATCTGGCGCATCTGAGCCTCGAAGAGCGGGCGCAGGTCAACTTCGACCATCCGGACTCGCTGGACAACACGCTCTTCGCCGAGCATCTGCGCCAGCTGCTGGAGTTCAGGCCGGTCGAGTGCCCGATGTACGACTTCAAGACCCATCGGCGCACCGAAGAGACCCAATCGATCATGCCGCGGCCGGTGGTGCTGGTCGAAGGCATTTTGATCTTCGCGGATCCCGAGCTGCGCGCGCTGATGGATCTGCGCGTCTTCGTCGACACCGACGCGGATCTGCGCGTGCTGCGCCGCCTCGAGCGCGACGTCAAGGAGCGCGGGCGCACGCTCGAATCCGTGATGCAGCAGTACCTCACGACCGTGCGGCCCATGCACCAGGAGTTCGTGGCGCCCAGCAAGAAGTACGCCAATTTGGTGATTCCGGAAGGCGGCATGAACCAGGTGGCGATCGACGTGCTGATCTCGAAGGTCGAGTCCGTGCTCAAGCAATCGACCCCGACCGCGCCGCTCAAGAGCCGCTAAACGTGCGCCTCCTCCCCCTGGCGAGGGGGAGGGACGCCGAAGCCCTGTTCAGGGGCTGAGGCTGGGTGGGGGAGTCTTTCAGCGGACCGCCGGGAGTCTCCCCCTCCCAGTCCATGTGCCTGTGTTTAGCTCGCCCCGGTGTTGGCGGAGCCGGCCGGCACGAACTTCTGCAGCGCGCCGAGGTTGTCCAGCGCGTAGTAGTTCCCGTTGAACTTGACGGCGCCCACCGGGAAGCTGAGCATCTGCGAGCCGTTGCTCGCGCCGGTCTTCTCGAACGAGTAGACCCCGTCGCCGCTCGGATCCACCTCGCGCAGCCCCCCGTTGGCCTGATCCGGCACGATCAGCTTCTTGTCCGAGGTCAGGAACAAGCCGACCGGCCGATCGAACGTGGAGCCGGCCAGCGGCCCGTCGACCATGCCCGGGCTGGCGTCCGCGCTGCCCGCCAGCACGGTGGCCGTGTTCCCGGTCAGATCGACCTTGAGAATGCGATTGTTGCCGGAATCCGCCACGTAGAGCGTGTTGCCGTCGATCGCCAATCCCTTCGGCTGCTTCATCTGGAAGCTCGTGACGGCGCCCGAGGTCGACGAGCCGGCCTGGCCGGAGACGCCCATGTAGACCGTCACCTGGCCCGAGCCCGGGGCGATCGTGTCGACCGTGTCGTTGGTCTCGTCGACGACGTAGATCTTGCCGTCGTTCGGATTGAAGGCCATCGCCCCCAAATTGGCATTGCTCGCCTGGCCCTGGAGCGATTGCACGCTCGCGGGATTCGCCTGCTTGAGCGCCAGCTTGGTCAGATCCAGCGTGATCAGCGAGAGCGCCTGATTGACGGTCGCGATCACGTAGGCCGTCGACGTACCGCCCGTCACGACGGCACGCGCGCCCGTGAACGTCTGGCCGAGGGCCGTCGCGTCGTAGGAGGTGGGCGCGTCGGAGGTGCTCACCGCGATGACGTGGTCGCCGGCCGGAATCAGCAACATGCCCGGAATCTGGCCCGCCGGGTCGATCGCCAGCATCTCCACCGGCACGATGCTGCCCGTGATCGACACGCCCGCGACCGCGGCGATCGCGCCGGTGATCGCGGGGAAGTTGCGCGTGGTCGGCTGCGCCGTCGGCTTCGTCGTCGAGCTCGCGCCCGGCGAGGCCGTGCCGGTGGCATCGGGACTCGTCGTCGAGCTCGCGCCCGGGCTCGGCGTCGCGCCGCCCTTGCCGCCCTTGCCGTCGGTCTGCTTCGAGCTG
>DATNPP010000264.1:0-3722 GCA_036703175.1 Oscillatoriaceae cyanobacterium | reverse complement strand
CGGCAATTCTTCGCCATGAGCAACAACCTCAGGCAAATGTTCAACCTGCCGGTCTACAAGGTGGGCTTCGTCAAAGAGGCCGCCTGGGATCTGTTCGAGGCGCAGCCGGACATCAACCGCGGCGCGCTCACGACGCAACGCACGATCCTCGACATGATGATCGAGCGCGAGGGCTCCTACGCGGACCACGACGTCGTGTTCGTGGATCGCGGCGCTTACTCGGTCAACGTCTACGAGAAGCTCTTCGGCATGGACGACATGTCCCCGCTACGCGCCGACATCGAGCGCCTCTCGGCCAGCTACGACATGATTTACCTGTTCCATCCGGACAACGTGATCCTCAAGAACGACCACGTGCGCATCGAGGACGCCGAGACGCGCCTCAACCTCCACAAGGCCTTTTTGAGCCACCTGCAGGCGATCGACCTGCCCCACCGCGTGCTGCTCGCCGAGAACACCGAGCGCGCGGGGCTCGTGATCAGCGACATCCTCGCGCTGATGCAGCGCAAGGGCATGCCGGTACTGGTCTAGCCGCACCACCACAAGCTGATCTGAATCGACGGCCCCTCGAATGAGGGGCCGTCACCGTTTGCGCGTCCGTTGCTCCGGCGCGCGGAATCCGGGCATGCCCCCGCGAGATTGAACGCCCCATTAACGTCAAAACGAGAATTTAAGCAAGTTTTAGCCATTCCTTCACGATATATTTTTCACGCTTCCACCGCCGTCAGAAAGGATGCCCGATGCGACCCATCCGCCGTCTCCTCAGCGCCGTCGTGCTGACGGGTCTCTTCTCCTCGCTGGTGGGCTGCGGCCAGACGGGCATGATGGTGCCGCCGATGGGCATGACGGTCCAAAACCACGACTGGAGCCAAATCGGCGCGTTCGCGAGCAACCACGGCCCGCGCAAGAAGAAGAAGACCAGCAGCGCCGTCGATTCGGTGATGCAGAACGCGAAGGTCGAGGCCGAGGCGCCCGCCGGCTTCGCGCTGATGCCGGACTCGGCGCAGTTCCGTCAGATCATCGAGAGCCAGGCCGAGCGCGATCGCCAGTCGCTCGCGCAGGCGATCCTCGCCGACCGCGACGTCATGAACAGCTTCGAGAACTGGACCGACGAGAGCTCGAGCCAGCAGGTCGCCACGCTCAAGGCCGTGGGCGCGATCGAGGGCCAGATCTTCAAGTTCACGCCGCCGCCGCTCAAGAGCGCCTCGGGCGTTCCTTCCGACGGCACGCTCGGCTACTTCATGCCCGCCAAGCGGGGCATCGGCTCGGTGACGATCTACCCGACGGCGATCGCCCGCGGCGACAAATGGCAGGCCCTCGACGTGATCGTCCACGAGATGCGCCATGCCTATCAGGACCAGCTCATGCTCCAGGCGTCCAACGGCCAGCTGGCCGAGGGCACGACCGGCCGCACGCTGGCCGAGGCCTACTACCAGTCCCAGCTGGTGATCTCGAAGGTCGGCGGCGAGGACAACCTCTCCTACGGCGACTACGCACACCTCAACATGGAGTTCGACAGCTTCGAGACGGGCAACAAGGTCGCCGAGATGGTCTCCCGCGGCCAGGCGGACACGAGCCATCTGGGCTACGTCGACACGCAATACGATTCCAAGGGCCGCGCGCAGGTGGACCTCGCGAGCCTCGAATCGCGCGTCGGCGCGGATGGGTTGCTCGACGCCGTCAACCAGCTCGAAGCGAAAATCCTCAAGTAACGCGTCGCCTCGCCCCCTTCGGGGGGCTTTTTCGCTTTCGAAGCGGATCGACGTCAGGGTTTGGTACCGACGCCTCTCAAGGGCGTCCGGGCGTATTGTGAAAACTCGGCGATCCAGAACGTCGCCGAGCCCAAACAAACACCCGGATGCCTGTCGCCTCATGCCACCCCCCATGCCAGCATCGAGGGTGGGAAGGCCGGACGGGCTCGACAATAAGAGGAGTACGGAACCATGAAGGTGTTGATCACGACGGACGGCGCGCCCTGCTCCGAGGAAGCCCTCGAATCGACCCTGGATCTGATGGCCTTGAAACAGGCCGAGATCCTCGTGCTGGCGGTCGCGCAACTGCCGCTGCCCAGTCCCTACGAATACGTGGACGCCCAGGTGATCCAACAGCTGAGCGACTCCAGCGAGGCGCTCGCGAAAGAGGCCCTCGACAAGGCGCGAAAGATGCTCGAAGCCCGTGGGCTCAAAGCGAGCTACCGCCACGAGTCCGGCGTTGCCACCGACGAAATCCTGCGCGTGGCCCAGGAGTTCATGCCGGATCTGCTGGTGCTCGGCAGCCACGGCCGCGGCATGATCGGGCGCTTCTTTCTGGGCAGCGTCTCCGAGGCCGTGCTGCACCGCTGGCGCGGTCCCGTGCTGCTCGTGCAGCAGAAGAAGGGCCTCGTGCCCCAGGAAAGCGCGAGCGCCACGGCGACGAAGCGCTAGGAGCCAGCCGTGCGACAGGTCGCCTTCTTCTCGGTGGCCCCCTACGAGCGCCCGATCCTCGAGCAAGCCGCGTTCCCGAACACGACGTGCCTTTTTCACGCCGAGCCGCTGAGCGACGACACGCTCGCGCTGGCGCGCGACGCCGAGGTGCTTTGCGTCTTCATCTACGATCGCCTGGACGCCGCACGCCTCGCGCAACTGCCGGCGCTGCGCTGCGTCGTGACGCGCTCGACGGGTTACGACCACATCGACCTCGCGGCCTGCGCGGCGCGCAGCATCCGCGTCTGCTACGTGCCCTCCTACGGCGAGAACACGGTGGCGGAGCATGCGTTCGCGCTGCTTTTGGCGCTGGCGCGCCAATTGAAGCTGTGCTTTCGCAAGGCCGAAGCGCACGACTTCGGCCTCGAAGGACTCGAGGGCTTCGATCTCAAGGGCAAGACCCTGGGCGTGGTGGGCGCGGGGCGCATCGGGCTCAACGCGGTGCGCATCGGGCGCGGCTTCGGCATGGACGTGCTCGCTTACGACGTGCGTGAACTCCCGGAGCTCGCAGCGCGGGAGGGCTTTCGCTACGTCCCGCTCGACGCGTTGCTCGCCCGAGCGGACGTCGTCACGCTGCACACGGCCCTCACGCCCGAGACGCGCCATTTGATCGATCGCGCAGCCCTCGCGCGCATGAAGCCCAGCGCAATTCTGATCAACACCGCGCGCGGCCCGGTGGTCGACACCGCCGCGCTGTGCGAGGCGCTCGAGGCCGGGCGGCTCGCGGGCGCCGGGCTCGACGTCTTCGAAGGCGAAGAGTGGCTCAAGGAAGAAGCCGAGTTGCTGCGGCCCGACCTGTCGCCCGAGAAGCGGCAGGCGCTCACGCTCTGTCACACGCTGCTCTCGCGCGACGACGTGGTGCTCACGCCGCATTCGGCCTTCTTCACGCGCGAGGGCGTCGCGCGCTTACTCGAGACGAGCCTGGAGAACATCGGCGATTACCTGGCGGGCAAGCCCTGCCATCAGGCCGGCGCCTAGCAGAAAGGAACCGTCATGCGCTTCATTCGCTTCTTCGACGAAATCGGCAATCAGGACGTGGCCCTGGTCGGCGGAAAGAACGCGTCGCTCGGCGAGATGTACCGCGCGCTGCGCCCCGAAGGCGTCCGAGTGCCCAACGGCTTCGCGATCACCGCCGACGCCTACCGCGCGACGCTCGATCAATCCAACGCCTGGGAACCGCTGCGTGACACGCTCACGGGGCTCGCCCCGAAGCACGTCGAGGACCTCGCGCGGCGCGGCGCGCGCGCCCGGGCGATCGTC
>DATNPP010000248.1:0-10261 GCA_036703175.1 Oscillatoriaceae cyanobacterium | reverse complement strand
CGCCGACCACCTGCCAGCCGATGTGCGGCACGCTGCGCAGGGGCGTGATGCCGGCCAGTTTCGGCAGTGCGACGCCCGGGCGCAGCTTCACCAGCAATTCCTGCGCGTGCATGCCCAGCGCCTGGCTGGTGGTCATCGCGGCCGGGGTCGCCACCCAATTCGGCGCCGCGGTACAGGCGGCCAGCGAAAGGGGCAGCAGGGCGAGCAGGAGGGCCAGGCCCGTTCCACGCGTGAGTTGCGATCGCAAAAATAGCCTCCTGCCGAACGCATGCCGGCACAGCCACAACTCCGGAGGCATTTTACCATGATGATAATGTTATCGCAACCTAATCTTAACCATGCCCGTTGGGCAAACACAACGCCTCAAGGACGGGGACGCATGAACGGCAGACCGGCACGGAAGCTGCGCGGGCGCCGTGGTTGTGAACCCAACAGGCGCCGGGCGCGCTCGACGGCGATCGCCTCGCCCACGATCGTCACGCGATCACCCACCTGCAAGACGGTCCCGCCGCGCGGCACCATGGTGCGCCCGCGGCGCTCGAGCACGATGAGAATGCAGCCGGTCGGCAACTCGATCTGGCTCAGCGGCTGCCCGAGCAAAGAGGGATTCTGAACCTCGACCTCCACGGCCGTCTCGGGCTGTACGGCCGCGTTCCAGATCGACAACGGCAGCGGACTGGGCTTCTCCTCGGTCTGCGGCCAGATGCAGAGGTCCGCCTCGGTGAAGCGTCCGCGATTCGCCTCGTCGTTGAGCCGGGCATACAGGGGCACTTTTGGAAACCAGGCGTGAATTTGCTTGGCGAGCGCGAGGTTGCGCTCGTCGTCGGTCGTCGCGATGACCGCCTGTTTGGCCTCGTGGAGGCCGCACTTTTCCAGGGCCTCGCGATCGTCGAGCGCGCACATCTGCGCCGGAAGCTCACGGGCGAGCAGGGCGTGCACGTTGTCCATCTCCTCGTCCACCAGTTGCACGGACTCGCCCTCGGCGACGAGGCTTTCCGCCAATCGACGCGCTTGCTTGTCGCCTCCCAGCAAGAAGATCTTGGGAGGGATGATGCGCAGCCGGCTCGCCAGCCAGGGCGCGCCCGCGCCTTCGATCAACACAGTCACGAGGATGACCAGGAAGACCAGCTCACCGAAATCCCGTGCGCCGGGAATGCCTCGCGAGAGCAGCTCGAACTCGAAAAGGGTTCCCGCCGAGGCCGCGACGATGCCGCGCGGCCCGAGCAGTGCCAGAAAGGCCTTCTCGCGCAGGTTCAAATCCGAGCCCCACGTTGCCAGCCCCACGGCCAGCGGGCGCACCGCGACCATCAGCAAGACCACCAGCGCGATGCCGCGCAGCCCCAGATGGAACAGCCCCGCGAGCGGCACGTTCGCCGCGAGCAGCAAAAACACGAGGCTCAGCGCGAGAATCCGCAAGTCGCGCTCGAGCTGGCGCAACGTGTCCGAATAGGGCAACGGCAGCGTGCCGAAGAGCACCCCGGCCACCGCGACCGCGAAGATGCCCGTCTCGTGCGCGAGCATCTCCGAGACGACGTAGACCGAAAGCGCCGTCGCGATGACGCTCAATCGCACCAACGGCGCCGGCATCGGCGCCAATCGACGCAACAGCGCCCAGCTGCAAAGCGAGAGAATTGCGCCGACCGCCGCGCCGACCGCGAGCGACAGCGCGAGATGCCCTAACCCAGGCAACAGCTTGAACAAGGGGTTCTGCTGGGCGGTGATGTACGAGAAAATCGACGCCGCGAGCATGACGCCGATCGCGTCGGCGAACAGGCTCTCGCCCTCGAGCACCGCGCGGTACTTCGGGGCGAGGGCGAGCTGCGTGATGATCGGCTGAATCACGGTGGGCCCCGTGACGCTCACGATCGCCCCGAAGAGCAACGCCACGCGCAACGGCAATCCCACGAGCCACCAGGCGAGCAACGAGGCGCAAAGCGTCGTGACGAGAATGCCGACCGTTACGAGCATAATCACGGGCCGCGAGGTCCGCGTCAGGTGGCGCAGATCGATGCCGCGCGCGCTCTCGAAGACGATCAGCGCCACGCACAGCGCGACGATCGGCAAAAGGCCGCTGCCGAAGATGTCCGGCCGAATCAGGCCGAGGCCGCTCGGCCCGAGCGCCACGCCGCCGATCAGCAGCAGGATGATGTTGGGAATGCCGGTGCGGTTCGCAATCACCTGGCCCACGAGGCCCAGCAGGATCACGATGACGATCATGATGACCGGCACCAGCGTCGGCTGAGCGGTGAGGTAATGTTGAAGCCAATGAAACACGCACGCCCCTCCCCAGCGCATGATGGCAGCGGCCCCAACGGTTCGCTTCGTGCAATGCGCACAGGAGCCGTGTGCGATGCCAGAGGGTTACGTGCCCGATTCAGAAGTCTAGAGGGGAAAGCGGCACGGCGGTCCCGTGAAACGAAACGTTTGAAACATTGACCGGACAGTCATTCGGGACCTTGGGAATATTAAACGCTTGAATGGCGTTAACGACTTCGCCCTCTGCGACAGCCCCCCCGTATGGGCGGTAACTGGAATAGTCCACCCGCACGACCGGAGCGGTTCCGGTAGCCACTTCCGCCACGATCGGAGCGCCCTCGTTCTCGTCGGACACCTGGTTGTAGGCCAATAGCAAGACGGAGCGACGCGAAAAATCGATCGAGGGAACGGGCAGTGGGCTCGGTCCCGGTAATGGCGCAAACAAGTGCTTCACAGCCGATTTCCAGGTCGTCTGATCATTGATCAGGCAGGCTCCGCTTTGGGGCGCCGAGGCAAGGATCCCATCAGGCAAGCGAACCGGCTTTGCATCGGGGGCCGGGGATGACGTAACCACGATGCGTGCAGCCGCTTCGTCGCCTTCGACGCTCGCAATCACTTGTACCGCTCCCGGCTGAAGGGGAGTGAGCCGGCCATTGTCATCGATCGTGGCGACGTCCCGATCGGCGTCGGCGATTCGCCAAGACACGGGCGCCGAGCGCGTGCCGAATTGGACGGCGAGTTGCAGCGAATGCCCCATCGACGTGACAAGGCCTTCGGTGCCCTGGACCGGTGCCGTGATTCGGAAGCTGAGCTGATTGTATGCTTGCGGTGAAATCGACGGCGGCGGCGATGGCGCGAGCGTGATCCTGCCGACCGCACCGTCCAGTTGATTGAGAAACCAGACGCGTCCGCTCGCGTCGAGCGCGAGGTCGTTTGGATTGTGTCCCGTTTGGAAAGCCTTGGCCACGACCGTCACTTTGGGCGAAAGCTCCATGATTTCGTCCCGATCGCCGCCAAGCGTAAGCCAAAGGAAGCCGGTCGGCGTGCAGGCAAGCCCGTAGATAACGCCTCCAAGCGGATTGGCGGCGAATTGGTCGCCGCCCGCGTCATAGCGATGAATCGTGCCGTTCGGATCGGACGTCCACACGCCGCCCCCGGGATCGCCGACGATGGCGTACGGGGTGTATCCCAGGCTATAAGCGGCTTGCTCCTTTCCATCAGGCCCAACCTTGATCAGGTTCTTGTCACTGTGGTCCGTACTGGTATCGACCCAAATGTTGCCGGCACCATCGATCGCCAGGTTCCCCGGAGCATTCTCGAAGGACGCGTGCGTGATCGCCTTGCCCTCAGGCGAGAGCTCGGTGAGAGAATCATCCCCGGAGCTTGTGACCCAGACGTTTCCTTGTTGATCGAGCGCGATGTCCTGCGGATTCTTGCCGACCGCGAAACGGCCTTGCAGCGTGGCCTTAGCATCCAGTTTGGTGACCATCGCATCGCTGTCGAGTAGCCAAATATCGTCGTGAGCATCGACGGCGATCGCCACGTGGTTGCCGCCGACCTCGCGAATCCCCAACATTTGCCCGTCCGAGCCCAGCTCGGCGAGCTTGTTCGAATTGATGTACATCACCCAGACGTTCCCTTGGCTGTCGATCGCCAGGCGATAGGGGCCGTACATCTCGGTGGCATGGTCTCCGGCTGCCAGCGCCGAGAAGATCTCCACGCGATCGGTCGCAGCGGGTGTGGGCAGGGACGCGCCGGAAGTCTGGATCAAGGCGCAGGCGTGTGTGGCAATCAGCACCAAGGCGATCGCCAAGCCGGCGCAGAAGCGGGTTCTCACGTCTTTGGCCCTCCGTTTCGCCACACGAACGTCGGCGGCGAGCAGATGTTTTACCTTGAAAACGATACTGTATTTTAGAAGCGGCCGCAAGGCGTCAGCTAATTTGGCTGGCCGTCCGCTTGCGCTTCTTGTGCGCCGTCCGCAACCTGTCCCCAGCTCAGAAGCGGCAAGGTCACATGAAAAGTGGTGCCACGGCCGGCTTCGCTTGAAAATCCCATCGTGCCACCGGCACGCTGGACGAGGTCCAACACGTTGCGCAAGCCGACGCCCGTGCCGTCCGCCCGCGGTGCCATGCGCCCGATGAGCGCTTGCTGTTCGAGAGATATCCCGGGGCCGTCGTCGGCGATGTAGAGCGTGATCCAGCCGTCCGAAAGGGCCGTCCACAGGCGCACGTGGGTCTCCGGCGGACAGTGGCGGTGTGCGTTGCTGAGGACGTTCGAAAGCAACTGTTCGAGCTCGATCGCCGAGATGCCCACCTCGCTCGGCTCGCGCGGCGGCTCAATCGCGAGCGTCTGCCGCTTGCCGGCGAGCATCGGCGCGAACGTCGATTCGAGCGATTTCAACACGGGCGGCAAGGTGGTGTGGTGCGCGCTGGGCGCTTGCCGGTCCGCGATCCAGGCGAGTTTTTGCTTCAGAAAGGTCGAAATGAAGCTGACCTGGCGATCGAGTGCGTTCAAAAGCCCCATGAGTCGTGGCTGCCCCTGCGCTTCGTCCTCCATTTCCTCGAGAATCAAGCTCATGGCCTGGCTGGCGTTGCGCAGGTCGTGCACGATCTGGCGCACCAGGGCCTCTTGTTCCTTCGCCATTTCGGTGTAGAGCTGCGTCTCGCTGCGGCTGGCGGACAGTGCATTCAGCGTGGTCACAAGTTGATCGTTCGTCGCGCGGACGTGGGTCGCGGTGTCTTGCTCGCGCCGATTGGAGAGTTCGAGCAGGTGAACGATCATGCCCATGCCGACCGTGATGGCGAGCAACGAGGAAAGAATCGTCGAGAGCGACAGCAAACGGGGGGCGAAGGCGATGATCAGCGGATACGGCAGCCATTCCACCCCCCACAGCAGCGAGCCCACGGCGACCGTCCGAGCGCCGATTCCTGCGGGCGCGGAGCCCTTCGGCCAGTAGGCATAGGCGCTCCAAAGTTGAGCGCCGCTGAGGGCGACGAATGCGGGCAAGAATGCGATCGCCGCGAAATCGTGGAACGCCACGGCAAGGCCGAAACTAAGCAGCAGGCAGATGCCGAGCAGTGCGCGAGCCGATGGCCAGGGGCCTTCATCGCCTCGGTACGCTCGGGCGGACTCCATGAGAAACAGGCTCCCGTAGAGCGTGCCGGCCACCGTCAGGAACATGAGGATCGGCGTCGGCGCGTACGCGGCGCACACCGTGCCGAAGACGCTCGAAAGCGTGCGACAGCCCTCGCTCCAGACCCAGGGCCTGAAAAATGGCAGCGGATACCGGCGCAACACGAGCCACGACAACCCGAACACGAGCGTCATGGCGAAGGTATTCAGGACCAGGGCTGGAATCAGCCAGGCGGAATTGAGCATCTTCGGAGCGTTACGCAAGCAAGCAAAATGCCGTCGGCATCATACCCGGCGGCGTGACATGTCACCGCCGTGACATTCAGGCGTAAGGAAACCCCATAAATTACAGCGCGTTAATGCCGGGTGAAGGCATGTCCGATTCGCGCGCGGGGGCGACTCGATCGCCCTATAATCCGTCCATCGACAGGTGGAGGGTTTCGTATGGCCGGCTTGAAGGTCTCGGTTTCGAACGCGGGTGCGATCGCGCGTGCGGCGAAGCCTGCGCTCCGCGCGACCACGGGCACGGCCCCCACACCGAACGCTCGCGCGGCAGACACCGCACCGCGTGATGCCTCGAACTTCGCTCGCTTTCAACAAGACCAGATGGATGGCGTGAACGGCGACAACGCTTGCGGCACCACCAGCCTGTCGATGCTGCTCAACTTTTGGAAAAACCAGCCCGGGGCGTACACCCACGACAAGATCGATCCGGTGATTCGCGAGTGGGGCACCTTCACGACCCCCGAGCAGGTGGTCGACTACGCCCAGTCGCAAGGCTTGCGTGCCGTGGCGCGCAACAACAGCAGCCTGAGCGACTTGCTCGGCTTCGTGGATAAGGGCGTGCCGGTACAGGTGCTGATCGATCCGACCGGTACCGGCGTGGACATCTACCTGCACTACGTGGACGTGGTCGGCACGGTCAAAGACAAGCAGGGCAAGGTTCGCGCGCTCAAGATCGCGGATCCCGGCAATCCCGCGGGCTCGGCGCCCGTCACGATCAGCCTCGCGGACTTCGAGAAGCAGTGGGGCCATCTGCGCTACAAAAGCGTCGACACGGGCGTCAACAATTTGATGATCCCGATGCTGCCGAAGGCCGACGTGCCCGTGAAGGGCCCCGACGGCGTGGTCCGGCAAACCAAGGACATCGCGTTGCCGCCGGCGAACAACCTCGGATGGCGGCTGGCGGTCGTCAACTGGGGAGCGAACCTCAAGAACGACGTGGCCCACCTCTGGCGCCAGCTCAGCGCCGGATAGAGCGATCCAAGACGCTCGGCCGTGCCCGCAAGTGGCGGCGTTGCGGGTATAGATAGAGGGAAATGCCTCCGTTCCCGACGTTGCAACACCCTCTTGCCCGAGTCTCCTCCGTCATCGCCGTGGTGATGACGACGCCGGCGATCGCCCGCGCCACCACCGACACGCCGACGACGCCCGCGGCTCTGCACGGCGAAAGCGGCCTGGATGCGATGCTCGTCGCGACAGGGCTCGCGCTGGCCGCCACGATTGCGGCCCTGTTGGCGAACTGGGTGCTCACGACCGCCCATGCCAAGATTCGAACCGGCGTGAGGGTCACGACCCTGCACGAGCGCGTGAGCCTCTGGAAGGCGCTCAGTCGCGTGCCCTACTTCAGCGACTTCGATCCGCGCCCGGCGCTGCTCACGCTGAACACCTGGCTGCTGTGGCTCGGCCGCATCGCCATTTTGAACTTCTACGCGCTGACGGTGTTGGGGCTGTTTCCGCAGACGCGGCCGTTCAACGACCTGCTGCTCAACAGCCTGCTCCACTCGCTCGCCAACATCGCCGAGGGCCTGTTGAGCTACTTCCCCAAGCTCGTCACCATCGCCGTGACGCTGCTCGTCACCTACCACGCCGTTCGCTTGATCCGCTTCGTCTTCGCTCAGATGAAGGCGCACCCGGAGGACCTGGGCTTCAATCTGCCGACGGACCTGATCGACGCGTTCTGCAAGATCGCGATCGCCGTCGCCTGGGTCTTCGGCGTCATGATCGTCGCCCCGTTGCTGCCCGGTCTGGGCTCGCAAACGGGCCAGGTGATCGGCTTGCTGGTCGGCGCAATGATCACCTTCGGCTCGGGCTCGACGATCGGCAACGCGGTCGCGGGCCTGGTGCTGGCGTACATGCGGCCTTTCGAGACGGGCGATCGCGTCCGCATCGGGGACTTCGAGGGCGACGTCCTGGAGCGTCACTTCACGAACGTCCGGCTGCGCACGATCAAGAACGAGGTCGTCACGCTGACGACGCAAGCCGTGCTCACGAGCCCGATCACGAACTTCAGCACGCCCTTGAGCCGTGAACGGGGCTTGATTCTTCACACGCGCGTGACGATCGGCTACAACGTGCCGCGCGGTCAGGTGCAGGCCCTGATGCTCGAAGCCGCTCGCCGCACCGAAGGGGTCACCCTCGATCCCGCGCCTTTCGTGCTGGTGATCGAGCTGGGCGACTTCTCGGTCAGCTACGAGCTCAACGCCAGCACCTTTTTGCCGCACGCCAAGGTGACGATCCTGTCGCAGCTGCAAGCGAACATGTTGGACACCTTCAACGAGGCCGGCGTCGAGATCCTCAGCCCGCGCTACCAGGCCATCCGCGACGGCAACCCCGCCACGGTGGCGCCCGCTTGGGAGGCGCCTGTCGAGAAGCGCGAACCGTCGCTGATCCAGGTGGTGCTGGCTCAGCACGGGGATCACCCGCACTATCAGCACTTCAACGCCGCGGCGCATCCCTGGGAGAAAGAAGAGCCGACGGCCTAGCGGCCCACGAACCGAGCGTCCCGCATGGTCCTGCGCTGGCGGGATGGAAGCGAGCATCACCGATTGGGCGATTACGGCGTCCGAAGCGGATTCCGTTGCTGCCAGGTATCCCGCACCCAAGCGTAGGCGGGATCGTCCGAAGCGGCCATCGAGCGCGCCGAGCCGGCGAGAATGTTGAGGTAGTAGACGTCGTAACCGGGAGGCGCCACGACCGGGTGATAGCCCTCGGGAATCAGCACCAGTTCGCCGTCGCGCACGGTCAGTGTCTCATCCAAGGTGCGCGCGTCGTTGTAAACCTTCTGAATGGCATAGCCCTCAGGCTTGTCCACCTTGAAGTAGTAAATCTCCTCGAGGTCCGCCTCGTGGGGCATGTCGTGCACGTCGTGCTTGTGGGGCGGATAGCTGCTCCAGTTGCCGGACGGCGTGAACACTTCCACGATCAAAATGCGATGGGCCGCGAACTCGGGTTTGACGATCTTGTTGATTTGCCGCGTCGCGTTGCCGTCGCCGCGGATCTCGATTTCCACGTCGTCCGGTGTCACGAGTTGCGCCGGGTGAATTTCGGACGCGACGGAGGTGCAGATGCCGAATTCGCAGGGCGTTTCGGCGGTGATCGTGTAGTGAACGCCGAGCGGGAGGTACACGGCGTGCGGCTTGCCGGCGAAGACGTTCTCGCGGCCGCCCACGTGCTCGAAGCGGCCCGCTGAGGAGTGGACGGTCGCGGTGCCCGCGAAGAACACGATGACGCATTCGACGCCTTGATTGTCGGCCTTGAAGGTCTCGCCGGCGGCCAATCGGACGACTTTGAGGCCGATGTACTCCCAGCCGGCCTGTTGCGGCGTGAGGTCCAGGACGGTGCCGGTGGCGCCCGGGGGAAGTTGCGGTTTGATGAGCAGGTTCATGGGTTGGCTCCGTTGGGGCTTGGCGGGGCCCCCTCACCCCGTTCGAGCCCCTGGACGGGGCTCGAACATCCCTCTCCCCCGCCGGGGAGAGGGGACATAGGTTCACGTCAGGTTTTGATGAAGGTGCGCGCGGCGTCGGCGATGTGGCGGGGGGTCAGGGCGTATTTCTCCATGAGCTCGGCGTCGCCGCCGGATTCGGCGAAGGTCGTGAGGCCCAGGCGCTTCACGGGCACCGGATGCAGTTCGGAGAGGACCTCGCAGACGGCGCCGCCGAGGCCACCTTCGCGAACGTGCTCCTCGGTGGTGACGACGCGGCCGGTCGCCTTGGCGGCGGCCACGATCGCCATGGCGTCCAGGGGCTTGAGGGTAGGCACGTGCAGCACGTAGGCGTCGATGCCGTCTTGCGCCAGCAGTTCGGCGGCTTCGAGGGCGCGCACGGTTTGAACGCCCGTCGAAATCAAGGTCACGTCCGTGCCCTCGCGCAGCACCACGGCCTGGCCGATGCGGAAGGTGTAGTCCTCCGAGAATACCGTCCGGTGCGGCTCGCGGTTGAGGCGCAGGTACGCGGGGCCGTCGTAGGCCTGCAGCGCAGACATCGCCTTGGCCGCTTCCACGCCGTCGGCGGGGGCGACCACGACCATGTTGGGCATCGCGCGCATGACGGCGAGATCCTCGATGCTCTGGTGGCTCTTGCCCGTGCGGTTCGTTTCGAGGCCCGAGTACGAGCCGACCAGTTTGACGGGCAGATGGGTCTGGGCCACCTGCACGCGGGCTTGATCCAGCGCACGCTTCACGACGAAAGCCGTGAACGTGCTGATCCACGGCGTCAGGCCGCAACTCGCGAGGCCCGCGGCGCACGAGACCATGTGCTGCTCGGCGATGCCCATCTGCAAAAAGCGATGGGGGAAGGCGTTCGCGAACAGATCGGCCTTGGTCGAGTTCGCCAGGTCGCCGTCCAGCACCACCACGCGCTGATCGGTGGTCGCGAGGGCGGTGAGCGTGCAGCCGAAGATGTCGCGCTGCGCCAGGGGCGCGGCGTCCGTCACCGGCGTCCAGCGCAGGGCCGGCGGACAGGCGGGCAGCTTGAAGTCGTGATGAGGAAGCGCGGCGGACGACGGCGTGAGGCGCACCTCGCCTCCCAACTCGGCGAGGGCCTGTTCCAGTTGCGCGTCATTCGGGGCCTTGGCGTGCCAGTCGGGATTGTTC
>DATNPP010000231.1:0-3108 GCA_036703175.1 Oscillatoriaceae cyanobacterium | reverse complement strand
CCTCCCCCTGGCGAGGGGGAGGGACGCCGAAGCCCTGTTCAGGGGCTGAGGCTGGGTGGGGGAGTCTCCCGGCGGCCCGCAAAGCGCATTGCTTTCCCGGCGATCCGCTAAGAGACTCCCCCACCCCGTTTTCGCCCCTGGACGGGGCTACAACATCCCTCCCCCTCGCCAGGGGGAGGGGACGCGCATGTTAGGTAGCGAAGCCTGCCGCCGCGCCGAAGCGCGTCACGATCGCCCCCGCCGGCTCGACCGCGTCGATGCCCTCGACGCTGCGCCCCGCCTGGAAGTAGTCCCCGTAGCCGGCGCCCTTGAGCGAGGCCTGCCGAAGCTTCCAGATCGACTGCACCGTGTAGATCGTCCGCATCCAGTGCTTGGCCTTGGGGTGCCGCAGCATCATGCGCGCGACGGGTCCCGCTTTGGTGCCCATGCGGCGAATCAGAGGCGTCGCGATGACGGCGACCGGCACGCCGCTGATCTTGTCCGTGAGCACGATGTCGTCGGCGCGCGCGCGCAGAATCGCCTGCTTGTAGTCCGCATGGGCGCGGCACTCCTCGGTCGCGATGAAGCGCGTGCCGAGTTGCACGCCGGCATAGCCCGCATCGAGCATGCGCACGAAGTCCGCCTCGTCGCCCACGCCGCCCGCGCCGACCACCGGCACGCCCAGAGGCGCCAGGTCGGCCAGCAGCGCTCCGGCCTCGCGCGTGCCCGCGTGCCCACCCGCACGGTCGTTCACCGCGATCAATCCGTCGACGCCCGCCTCGAGCGCTTTCTCGGCCCATTTGCGCTCGGTGACGTCGTGGTACACGTGCCCGCCCGCGGCGTGGGCCGCCTCGACCACCCAGCGCGGATTGCCGAGCGAGGTGACGAAGAAGCGCACGCCCGCCTCGATCGCCTCGTCGACCCAGCGGCGCATGCGCGCCTCGTAGGTCTTGGAGGACTTCTCGACGATCACGTTGACGCCGAACGGCCGATCCGTGAGGCTTCGAATCAGCTGCAAGCCGGCGCGGAACTCGTGGCGATGCACGAAGACCAGCGACAGCGGCTGCACGATTCCGAGCCCGCCCGCGGCCGAGACGGCCGCCACGAGCTCGGGGTTCGAGCAGGGGTACATCGCGCCGCAGATCAGCGGGACGGAGACCCCGGAATGCTCCAGAAAGCGGGCGATCGCCGCGTCGTTGCGCATGCCCCCTTGTAGCACGCGGCTAAGACGATGGCAAGCGCTCGGCCTCGGTCGCCGCAGGCTCGGCCTCCGGCGCCACCAAGCGCTCGGCCTCGCGCACCCGCAGCGCCTTGAGCGCCGCCGCCGCGCGCCGGCCCAGCAGCCGCTCGCGGCGCTGCTCCTCGTGCAGATCGCGCGTGCGCGCCTTGAGCAAATCGCCCAGCGACACGAGCCCGATGACGCGACCGTCCGGCTCGGTCACCGGCAGCCAGGTCTGGCCGTGATCGGCCATCTCGTAAACGACCTGGCGCAGCGGATCGTGCGGACCCGCCTTGAGCTGGTTCTCGCGCGCCGCTTCGAGCACGCGCTCCTCGAGCGGCCGCGACGACTCCTCGGCCAGCAGCGCGCGCAGCGTGGCGCGTTCGACGGTCCCGATGAGCTTCTGGTCGGCGTCGCAAACGGGGATATGCGTCTGCTCGACGTGCGCATGGGCCATCTCGGCGAGCGCCTGCACTTCCGCCGCGCCGGCCAGCATCAGGCCCTCTTCGCGCATGACGTCCCGCACGAAGAGGATCTCGAGCGGATCGATCGCGTACTCGCGCGTGAGGTGGAAGCCGCGGCGGCTGAGCTTCTCGGTCAGAATCGACCGCTTGAGGCACAGCACCGTGAAGGCCTCGGCCGTCACGACCGCGATGAGCAGCGGCAGCAGCATGTTGAGATCGTGCGTCAGCTCGAGCGCGAAGAGCACGCCCGTGAACGGCGAGCGCATCGTGCCGCCCATGATGGCGCCCATGCTCACGAGCGGCCAGAATCCGGCGCCCTCGTTCGGGAAGAAGCCCGCCTCGAGGCCGCCCAGCGCGCCGCCCATCATGAGCAGCGGCGCGAGCACGCCGCCCGAGGTGCCCGAGCCGAGCGAGACGACCCAGATGACGGACTTGACCACCAGAACGCCGATGATGAGCTGCATGGTGTAGTGCCCTTGCAGCAGCGCGCCGATCATGTCGTAGCCGACGCCCAGCGCGCGCGGATAGAAGTAGCCGCCGATGCCGACGACGACGCCGCCGATGGCCGGCCACCACATCCAGTGAATGGGCAGCTTGTGGAAGAAGTCCTCCGCGCCGTAGACCGAGATCGTCAGCAGGCCGGAGAGCGCGCCGGCGAGGATGCCGCAGGCGACGCACGCCAACAGCGCCACCGGGCCCACGAAGGCCGGATGTGGCAAGACGGGAAAGAGCGGCCCGGGGCCGATCAAATAGTGGCGCGCGGCCGTCGCGACGGCCGAGGCGATCGCCACCGGAATCAAGCTGCGCGGCTTCCACTCGAAGAGCAGCAGCTCGGCCGCGAGCGCGACCGCGGCGATCGGCGTCGCGAAGGTGGCGGCCATGCCGCCGGCGGCGCCGGCGACCAGCAGCGTGCGCCGCTCGGTGCTCGAGAGCCGGAAGAACTGGGCGATGATCGAGCCGAACGCGCCGCCGGTCATGATGATCGGGCCTTCCGCGCCGAAGGGACCGCCCGAACCGATCGAGATCGCGGACGAGATCGGCTTGAGCAGCGCCACCTTGGGATCGATGCGGCTGCCGCCGAGCAGGATCGCCTCGATCGCCTCGGGAATGCCGTGGCCGCGAATGCGCTCCGAGCCGTAGCGGGCCATCACGCCGATCACCAGCGCGCCGAGCACCGGAATCGCGATGATGCCGAGGCCCAGGTGGTTGCCCGCGGCCGACACGAGCGTGGTGCTCACGCGTTGAAAGAAGAACAGGTTCGTGAACAGGCCGATCAGCCGCAGCAACAGGAGCGCCACCACGGCGCTGATGAGGCCTGTCACGGCGGCCATGGCGGTGATCAGCAGAACGCGGGGCGACGTGGTGAAATCGCCCAGATTGGCTACCGCCGCTCTGGCGGCGTTGGTGTCGGACATGAGGTTAAGAGGCTCCTGCAGGGGCGTCGTG
>DATNPP010000219.1:0-9248 GCA_036703175.1 Oscillatoriaceae cyanobacterium | reverse complement strand
CACGAGCAGCATCAAGGCAGCGATCTTGGTATCGTAATAGGAAGCTTGTTTGCCTGGAGGGGCCGCAGGGAGGCCGATGAGGGTTGTTTGGTGAAGTTAAGCCGTGTGCTCGCCACGTTGCACGCCCCTTTTCTAAAATTGCTACGCCTTTGCTACGCTGAGGGTCCAATCTCGTACATCTGTGCGTATCAATATAGAGGTCATTATACCGTATAATGCGCTTATTATCTAGACAAATCGATCATCATCCATCAGGAGGCATGTACTCCCCATCAGACTACGAATCAGAAGGTCGCAGGTTCAAGTCCTGCTGAGCGCGCTCTCTCGTAGCCTTGTCTTCCGGGATCGGAGGCAAGGCTATTTTGCTAGTCAGTCGGCTTCGCAAATTTCGCGGATTTCGCAAATTTCGCGAAGATCGTCTGGTCGCGGCCTTGAACTTGGATCGGCCGGGGTCCTGAGGTAAAATACTACTAGGAGCTTCCGCCATGTCGATTCAGGTCATGCTTGATGAAACACGTATCGTCGAGTTCTGCCGCCGGTGGGGCGTTACAGAACTCGCGCTCTTTGGTTCTGTACTGCGAGATGATTTTCGGCCCGATAGTGACGTAGACGTTCTCGTTGAATGGAGGCCCGGCGCCACGGTCGGATTTGTCACGCTCGGCGAGATGGCGGAAGAATTATCCGCCATCCTCGGACGCTGCGTAGACTTGGTCCCCAAGTCAGGCCTTAAGCCACGGATTCGCCAGGAAGTAGTGGACAGCGCCCAGGTCATCTATGTCGCGGCGTGACGACGCCCTCTATCTGGTCGACATCGTCGAAGCGTCTCGCCACATTGAAGAATTCTTGCAGGGCGTAGACAAGAGCGCGTTCCATGCGAGGCGAGCGAGTTAGTTCGCAGCGCAGTTTTGCAAAAGCTGATGGTGATTGGCGAAGCCACCGCGCGACTATCCGCGGAGTTGAAAGACGCCCATCCAGAGATTCCCTGGCGGAGCATCGTCGGTTTTCGTAACATTGCCGTCCATGCCTACTTTTCAGTGAACTGGGAGATTGTTTGGACTGCGGCTACGGTCGAGTCCCCAGCCTTGGCGAGGGAAATAGAGCTCATCCAGGAGAGTTTCTAAGCTCGTCGACGTCCAGTACCAGGTCCAAGCTCATCAGTTCATCGTAGAATACAATTCAAGATTCTCAACGGATTGGAGCAGGCCTCGATGTCACAACAGCAGCCTGACCTCGATCTTCACGGCCGCCCCAAGGCTGATGTCATTCGCGAGCATTGGGATGCATTACAAATGCTATGCGACGTCCCCATCGAGAGGGTGTTTTATGTGACGCTCTCGCCATGGGACAGTTGGGGCCAAGCCTTCCATGCGCTCGATCACGGCCTGGAATTGTGGCTCGACAATGGACAAATCCTTTGTATTATCTGGGGAGCCGGATTGGGGGCCTACCACTTGAGCGTCACCATCGGTGCCTATTATTTGCAGCAGAGCATCGAACAACCCAGAAGCTACCAGGAATATGCGGCATTGCCCGAGCCCCCGGATAGCTACTACGAGGAAGTCACCCAATCTTCCGCCTGGGCGCCCCTGGTTGGGGCCTCCGTCGTAGAAGTGGCAACCTCCTGGGAGCGTGGTTTGAAAAGGCCCGGCATTGTCGAGATTGTTTTCTCCGATGCGCGAAAGGTTTGGTTCTGCTCTGCGAACCCTTGGGATGCCGAAATCTCCGGCAGTCGGATGAATCTGGATTCCGATAATGTTGTCGTCATGTTTGATGTCGATGCTTTCGAGCGCTCCTTTGGGCACTTGATTAAAAGCCCTAATCCCCAATTCTTCGAGGAAAAACGCACTTGTGCGGAACGGTAGCATTCTTTATTGGCCCGGCGTGACTGTAATTTAGCGAGAGCGAGCACGGGAAAGTCTATGCGCATAGACTTTCCCGTGCTACGATTGCCTCACGAAAATCGCGAAGTCGATCGATTTTCTGACCCCGGCCTCCCGTGCAGCTTTCACTGGACCGTCCGACAAACGACGAATCAGAAGCTCGCAGGTTCAAGTCCTGCTGAGCGCGCTCTCTCGTAGCCTTGTCTTCCGGGATCGGGGGCAAGGTTATTTTGTTGTTCCGCCGGCCTCGCGAATTTCGCGACAGCAATTCTGCAAACCGGCTCGTTCTTGGTCCCATAGCATCCTGGGACTTCAGTGCCGCGGGCACAATTTTGTTTGCTTACGGTACTTTAGGCCAAAATCGATTCGTCACCGAGAACGGTGCACGGACGCCGCCCCTTCGCAACCTGTCGAAACGCGTCACGCTCATTTCAGCCAGGCGAAGGCCCGCTCGAACGCCGCGTGGCCTCCCGTTTCGCAGATGGCTCCGTGCCCCACGATCACGCGGTCGAAGTCCCATTCCAGGATCCGGTCGATGACGCGCCGGGCGGCAGGCCGGTCGCGCAGCGTGAAGCGCAGATCGAACGTGGGGGAGAGCTTGCCGTAAATGCCGAAGAGCCAGGCGAGGGCCTTCAACTCGATCGAGGCATCCTCCTGGACGTTGAAGCACAGGTCGGCGAGCAGCAGGCTGCGGCTGGGGCGATGAAACATCACGGCCTCGGCGATCCCCGCTCCCATCGGGAACACCGTTTGATCGACGACTTCGGCCCAAGCAGGCTCCGGCTGGTCGCCGAGCATGCCGGAAAACGGCATATCACGGTAATTCGTCGAGGTCGCCGGCGGCGCAAACACCTCGGCGTTCGGGTAAGCGACGAAGGCCCGCTCGATGTGCGCGTCGTGAATGCGGTTGGGGCAGACGAAGTAGCGCGGCTCGCCAAGGGACGACAGCCACGACGTCGTCTCCGGATCCAGCTGCGAGGGCGAGTGGACGAGCAGGTCACCCGATGGAAGGCGGATCACGGTCATGCGTCGCCCACACTCGATGCCCATGAACCGCAAGGGCTCGTCGAGCGCCCAAAGGGAGCCTGGAGAGAGCTCTCGAATCTTCTTCACGGCGAAACTTCCTCCTCTGGACATCGCGAACGGCAACGGGCACCGCGGAATGTGTTCGCTCGAGTGAGCGGCCCCATCGACCCCTCAGGCAGCTTAACACGAAGATGCGGGCTACCGAGGCCGGCGCAGGCGCCGGCATCGAGACGGAAGTGGCGGTGCAAACGGAGAAAGCGCCCGGCCTCGATGCAGGCAAGCGGCGCCTTGCAATATTCATCACAGTCGCGCGAAAATTGGGGTTCCATCGACTCGCGAGAATGTCAGATGCCGCCCTTTGACCTCCGGCTGTCCATTGCTCCGTTAGGCGACCGCGTTCGGAAGGCGGGCGCCCTTCGCTACCTGGGCACGAGCCTGCTCGTGATCGTGCTTTACTACCTGAGTGCTCGCCTCGGGTTCGGGCTCGCCGCCGTCGCCTACAAGAACGTCACGACGGTCTGGCCGCCCACGGGCATCGCCCTCGTCGCCCTGTTGCTGCTCGGGCTCGAATACTGGCCCGCGATCGCCCTCGGCGCGATTTTGGTGAACGCGACCACCGGGCTGCCGCTCGGCACGGCGATCGCCGTCGGGCTCGGCAACATGCTCGAAGCCTTGCTCGGCGCCTTCCTGTTGCGCCGCTATGTCGGCATCCACCTGTCCCTCGACCGGGTGCGCGACGTCCTGGGACTGGTGGTCTTTACGAGCCCTGTGGCCACGGCCGTGAGTGCGAGCATCGGCGTCGCCAGCCTGTATGCGAGCGGCTTCGTGGCCCGCTCGGAACTCTCCGCCGCCTGGCTCACGTGGTGGATCGGCGACATGACGGGCGCCTTGTTGTTGGCCCCGGTGCTGCTGACCTGGAGCGCGGGCCGCTTCACCCGAATGAGGGCGCTGCGCGTGCTCGAGGCCGTGGCCCTGGCGGCGGTGCTGGCCGCGGTGGGCGCGTTCGTCTTCGGCAGCGCCTCGCACGGCGGCAACGGCCTCTTCGTGCGCCCCTATCTCATCTTCCCGGTGCTCGTCTGGGCGGCGCTTCGGTTCGGCCAGCGCGGCGCGGCGGGGGCGAGCTTCGCGGTCTCTGCGATCGCCATCTGGGGCACCTACCTTCATCACGGCCCCTTCGCGAGCGGGGATCCGAACACCGGCTTTTTGGCCATGCAGGCCTTCTTCGGCCTGCAGGCCGCCACGGTCTTGTTCCTCGGAGCGGCCGTGGCCGAGGGACGGAAAAGCGAGGAAAGGCGCCAGCAGGTCGAGGCCTTGAGGCGCCTCGACGTGCTCAAGGATCAGTTTCTCGCCATCGTCTCGCACGAGCTGCGCACGCCGATCAACGCCATCACCGGCTTCGGCAGTATCCTTCAGGACGGCCTCGCGGGCGAGATGACGCCCGAACAGCGTCGCTACCTCGATCGGATGCTCCAGGGCGCCGACGACCTGCTGGCGCTGGTCGACGATCTGCTGGACATCAGCCGGATTCACGCGGGGCGGTTCTCGCTCGAGTTCCGGCAAGTCGACCTGGCTTCCGTCGCGCGCGACGCCATGGCCCGCGCCGAGCCGTTGGCCGCTGCCAAGCACCAACGCCTGATCGACGAGGTCGGGAGCGGGCTTCCGAGTGTTTGGGGCGACGGCCGGCGGATCGGCCAGGTATTGCTGAACCTGCTGGGCAACGCCGTCAAGTTCACGCCGGAAGGCGGCACGATCACGGTGCGGACGCTGCTGCTGGACGGCCTCGTGCGCTGCGAGGTCGAGGACACCGGCCCGGGGATCGCCGCGGCGGACGTGTCGAAGCTCTTTCAGCGCTTCGGGCAAATCGACACGAGCTCGACCCGCACGACGGGCGGGGCCGGGTTGGGGCTTTACATCAGCAAGTCGCTGATCGAGGCGCAGGGCGGCACGATTGGCGTGTCGAGCGAGGCGGGCCGGGGCAGCCGGTTCTGGTTCACGATACCGACGGCCGAGCATCGTCCCTCGCACCACGCGGGCTCAGACGCCGAGACGTCGGCCTGAGCCCCTGTTGGCGGCCGCGGCCGGGCGCTGCGGCGCGCCAGAGCGCTAGGACTTCGGCGGCACCAGCGCGTGCGGATGCCCATGCTCTGCCGCCACGCGGTAGAAGAGCGTGCCGTCGTAGAAAGACTGCAAGCGGGTGCGCGAGAGGGCGGGAACGGTCTGGCTCACGCCTTTGACGGTCTCGGTCTTTTGCGTGTCGGCGAAGGCCATCAGCTGCGTGAAGCCGAGCTTGGTGCGGAACTTGCCGGATTTGTCCTGCGCGTCGGCGTCGACCATCGAATAGAGCTCGTCGAGGCTCAAACTGCTGCTCTTGCCCGTGCGGTCGAAGCTCATCATGTGGCTGAACTTGGCCGGATCGAAGTTACCGGCCGCGTCGAAGGCGCCGTTGCCGCCCTGGGGCAGCTTGCCCGTCAGCGTGTCCAGATTGATGGTGAACAGATTCTTGAGCTTCTGCCCGAGCGTCTCGTTCGGCGTGCCATGCGTCAGCGGGCCCAGCCCGAGGTTGATCACGGGCGTCAGCGCGTCCGAGGCGCCGTTGCTCAGGCCGAGGTCGCGCAGGCCTTGCTTCGTCTCGCTCAGGCTGACGTTGTGATCGAAATTCGTGTCGAAGTAGCTGCCGTGCCGCTGAATCGAGGTGTAGGCCGACGAGCGCACGTAGGCGTCTTTTCCGGCCGCGGCGAGATCCTTGTCGAAGGCGGCGTCGCGCGCGGCGCGCAGAGCCGGGTCGACGGCGCCGGAGCGCGTGGCATTGATGAAGAGGCGGTTGGCGATTTCGGCGATCGACATGGCGGCGGGTTCTCTCTTCTCGGCGAAAAGGGGCGGGAAGTTCTTCGGAGTTGTCGTGCCCCTGACGCCCTTTCCTTCTTATGCGAAGTTAAAGGTGAGGTAGGTTCCAAGCTAACAATTAAGTGCCTATTAACAGGCCCGCGCGAACTACGTCGCGGCGACGAGCAAATCCTGGTAGCTTGAGGGCCGGAGCGAATCCGGTCTGCCGGTGAAGAAGCGCTCGGTGAGATTGGCGGCCGACACGTTGCGCGTCTCTCGGAAACCTGCGTCACGCGCGAGGCTCAGCATTTCATCCGGGCTGAAGACGGTGAACTGAGGCACGTTGCGCGTGCGCTCCTGCGTGGGGCGCTCTTCGGGCTCGACGAGCTCCAGCGGCACCCCGTACGACATCGCCAGCGTCGAGCCCGGCGCGAGCAAGGCACACTGGCGAAGCGTCGCCAGCGTCGCCTCCCGGGCGATGTGCATCGAGACGCCGCTCGAGGCCACGACGGCGGGTTGGCCCGGGTCGTAGCCGGCCTTCACGAGCTCGTCCCACCACGAATCACCCGCTTCGAAGTCGACCGGGACCAAGTGCAGCCAGTCCGGGACGCCATAGCCCAGCTCGGTCAGGCGCTGACGCTTCCAGGCCTGTGGCCCCGGCCGGTCGACCTCGAAGACGTGCATTTGCGAGGCCAAATCCCGCCGCCGCTCGGCAAAGGTGTCCAGCCCGGCGCCGAGGATGACGTACTGGCAGACACCTTGGTGGAACTTCTCGGCCACCAGGTCCTCGATGTACCGGGCACGCGCCACGATCGACGCGCGAAGACGGCCCGTGTTCTCGGGCTCCATTCCGGGAGGAATTGGCGGCGGTCCATTCGCGCTGACCAACTTCAGGCCGAGCGTGTCTTCGAAGACGTGTGGCGGCGGGTCGAACTGGACGTGCAGCGCCCGAAAGAAGGCCGATCCGATCGAGCTCCGATCCGGGGCGACGGCTGGACTGTCTGGCATGGCGTTCGCTCCTCCACGGCATTCGAAGGCTGAACCAGTCTAGCACTGATCATTTGGGCATCGAAGCGGGTTCTCGCCGGGGCGGGAGGTCAGCGCGCTGTGACCAGCGGCGGCGCGTCAGCGGTGGCCTCCTCGTGGGGCTTTCTCGGGAGCAGGAGCGGGGTCGCGAACATCAGCAATCCGGCGATCGCGATCGCCATGTGTGGCCCGTTCCCGATTGACCGGCCTCGATAATAGCGAGCAAGCGGCGAGGATATCAAACAAGTGTTCTAGGGGCTCGGCGTGCGCGGCAACTCGAACCAGAAGGTCGTTCCATCGCCCGGTTGGCTTTCCAGGCCGATTTGACCGCCGTGGGCCTGGATCAGCTCCTTGGCGATCGCGAGTCCCAGCCCCGTTCCGCCCTTGCGCATGCCGTCCTTGAGCTGACTGAACGGCTGGAACAGCTTGCTTCGCTCCTCGGGCGAAATGCCGGGGCCGCGGTCCGACACGGCGAGGCGCACATGATCCGGCGCCGCGCTCACGGCCACGACGACGCGGCTGCCCTTCGGCGCGAACTTGATCGCGTTGGTCAACAGATTGGCCGTGACCTGCTCGACGCGCTGGGGGTCCATCGTCGCGACGACCGGGGCCTCCGGCATCGCCAGGTCCAATCCGACGCCGGCCGCCTCGGCCTGGGCGCGCAGGCTATCCACGACCTCCGTCGCGACACCCTTGAGATCCGTGGGTTGCGTGATCAAATGGAAAGTCCCCGCTTCCAGGCGCGCGGAATCCAGCAAATCGTCGACCAGGCGCTGCACGCGCCGCGAGTTGTAGCGGATGCCGCGCAGAAATTCGCGCTGCGCCTCGGTCACCGGCCCGCCGGCGCCGTCCTCGATCAGCTCGATGAATCCGATAATCGCCGTGAGGGGCGTGCGCAGATCGTGGGAGATCGCGTTGACGAAGTGCGCCTTGAGCCGCGCCGCTTCCTGCGCGGCCTGAGCCTCGACCTGGGCCTCGCGCTCGCGGCGCTCGCTGGCTTCGCGCTGGGCCTCGGCGCGCTTCTGCTCCGTGACGTCGAAGCAAACGCCCCAGACCTGTTCCACCTTGCCGGCGGCGTCGAGCTCGATGCGGCCGCGAGAGGCCAGAATCCGCACCTCGCCGGAAGGCCGCACGATGCGCTCCTCGTTCTCGAACGGCAGGTGGCTTTCGAGGGCGTGTTCTGCGGAGGCGCGCACCCGTTCGCGATCGTCGGGATGCACCCGCTCGAGGAAGCCTTCGAAGGTGCCCTGGAATGGCTGGGAATCCAGCCCGAAAATGCGTTTCAACTCGTCGGACCAGCGCAGCACGCCCGTTTTGACGTTCCAGTTCCAGCCTCCGACGTGGGCGAGCTGTTGGGCCTCGCGAAGCAGGCGCTCGGTGGCTTGCAAGGCCTGCGTGCGCTCGTGCACGCGGCGTTCCAGCTCCTCGTTGGAGGTTTTGAGGGCCTGAATGCCTCGGTCGTGCTCGATCGCGATTTCCGCCAGATGGCGCGCGATGTCGCTCAGCTTGAGGTCGTGCGGCGTCGGATCCTGGGGCACGCGGTAGTAATGCGCCAACGTGCCGACGACCTGGCCGGCGTGATCCAGCAGCGGGGTGGACCAGCAAGCCGCGAGCCCCGCGCGCACGGCGAGCTCGCGATAGTTGGTCCAGTGCGGATCGTGGAGGATATCCGGCGTCGTGATCGTCTCGTTGTAGTAGGCGGCGGTTCCGCACGTGCCGGCGTGAGGACCGATCGGCTCTCCGTCGATGGCCTCCGAGAACCAGGCCGGCAGGCTCGGCGCGGCGGCGACGTGGATGCGCCCTTGCGGATCCACCCGTATGATCGTCGCGATCACGCCCTGCCCGAGGGCCTCCACGAGCCGCGTGATGGCGACGAGCGTTTCTTTGAGCGGCGCGCCGGTGGCGACGCGCTCGAGAATTTCTCGCTCGCCGACAAGCAAGGCCTCATGGGCCATGCGTGCGCCGATGTCGCGCCCGACCACCTGCACGGCAGGATGGTCGCGCCAGGTGACCGGAAAACCCATGAACTCGGTCTCCGCTCGGCTTCCGTCGGCGCAACGCAAATGCAGCTCGCCCACCTTCACGTCCTCGCCGGCGAGGACGCGTTCGAGCCGTTGACGCAGCGTGTCGAGCTCAGGCGCGCCGACGAGCTTTTCGAGCGGCATGGGCGCAAAGGCCTCCACGGGCGACAGGGCCAGCAACGCACGCAGCGGCCTGTTGGCGACGACCAGGGCGCCGCCCTGGACCACGCCGATCAGGTCGAAGCTTCGCTCGAAGCCCCGTTCCAGGGTGTGATCGTCCTGTTGAACGGAATCCGGCATGGTCGCCTCTCACACCGATGCATGTCCGCCGGGAGCGCCAATCGCAGGTCCGCGAAACCGTCGAGGATTGACTGCGACGATGCGGTGGCGTTTGGTGATCAGTTTAGCAGATCCCGCCTCGGCAAGGCCTTGCAGGCTTCATCGCCAAAAGGCGTGCTTTCGGCCGGCGGGG
>DATNPP010000206.1:0-8894 GCA_036703175.1 Oscillatoriaceae cyanobacterium | reverse complement strand
GCCCCCTGGCTGGGCTTGCCCGCGGGCGTGCTGATCTTCTTGACGGTGCTCACGGTGAACATGCTCGCCGAGCGCTGGGGCGAACGGGATCAATAGGTCCAGCTCAAGCCCAGCAGGTCCCCGCGGCCGTCCAGGCCGAGGGTCGCCTGCAGGTTCGGCCGCACCTTGTAGCCCAGCTCGACGCCGGCGCTCGGGGGGCCGTCCATGAACAGCAGCGCGGTGTTGTTGTAGTTGAAGAAGGGGCTGTAGGCCAGGTTCAATCGCGCCGTGATGCGCTTGGTGACGTCGTACGAGAGGCCGAAGCCGACGAACGGCGCCACGCCGCCCGGCAGCTGAAAGCCCGCCATGCCGGGGGCGCCCCAGAGGCCCGCCATCACGCCGATCGTCGGACTCTCACGGTTGCCGACCACCAGGCGGTAGATGCCGCGCACGTCGAAGTTCAGCTGCGTGCCGTAGCTCGTGCCTGCCGAGGCCCCGACCATGAACGACTCGCCGAGCGGCAGGTCGAACGACACCGCGCCACTCGGCGCCCACGCGAGCCCCGTGCCGATCGCCAATCCGACGAGCGGTTGCGTGCCGAAATCCACCCCCGGCAGCGTCGAGGCGGTCGCCGTGCGGCTGCCGGCCGCGAGCAGGGCGATCGCCGCCCCGATGGCCCAAAGCGCTCTCATGTTCAGTCCCTCCTGCGACGAGTATAGGCCGCGATTTCGGCCCGTACAACCGCCTTGCAGGCGTCGTGGAACTACCGCGGCAAAACGCGCATGCGCATGCCGTGCTTCGGTCGCAGCGTCACCAGCGGCTGCGGCACCACGGGATGGCCGGGCTCGAGTTCCAATCGCCAGCGCTGGGCGATCGTCGCGAGCACGATCACGCCCTCCATCCAGGCGAAGGGCTCGCCGATGCAGCCGCGAATGCCGCCGCCGAAGGGGCAATAGGTGAACGCCGGGCGCGCCGCCTTCGCCGCGGGGCTGAAGCGCTCCGGATCGAAGCGCAGCGGATCCGGAAAAAACTCGGGCGAGCGGTGCAGCACGTAGGGGCTCGCGATGACGATCGACCCGCGCGGAATGGGCGCCTCGCCGAGGGTCGTCGCCTCGATCGCCTGGCGCGCGATCGCCCAGCCGGGCGGATAGAGGCGCATGCCCTCGGCGAAGACCTGCTCGGTGTAGGCGAGCCTGGGCAGATCCTCGAACGCCGGCGCGCGTCCGCCGAGCACGGCGTCGACCTCGGCCGCCATGCGCGCCGCCACGTCCGGATGCTGCGCGAGCAGAAAGCAGGTCCAGCTCAGCGCGTTCGCCGTGGTCTCGTGGCCCGCGAGAAAGAGCGTCAGCACCTCGTCGCGCACCTGGCGATCGTCCATGCCGCCCGATTCCGGGTCGTGCGCCGCGACGAGCATGCCCAGCAGATCGCGTTCGGCGTTTTCGGCCCGTCGCGCGGCGATCAACCGGTAGACGAGCGCTTCCAGATAGGCGAGCGAGCGCCAGGCCCGTCGGTTCGTGGCCGTCGGCAGGCGCTGCAACAGGTCGGAAAACGGCAGCGTGACCGTGTCGAACAGTTCCAGCAAATCGTCGATCGCCGATTCGATCGCGGCCGCTTCCCCGCTCACGTCGGTGCTGAAGAGCGTGCGCGCCACGATGCCCAGCGTCAATCGCAGCACCGCGCCGTTCAGGTCGAAGGTCTCGCCGGAGCGCCCGCCGGCGATCGCCGCCGTCGCCTCCTCGGCCATGGTCTCGGCGAAGCCCGCGATGCGCTGGCGATGGAACGCGGGCTGAATCAGCTTGCGCTGGCGCAGATGCGCATCGCCCTCGCTCGTCAGCAGGCCCTCGCCGAGCACCCGCTTGGAGCGCCGCAACGCGCCGGACTTCACGAACTGGCGCTGCCGCGTGACGAGCAGCTCGCGAAAGAGCTCGGGGCGGCTGAGCAGCACGATCGCCCGCGGCCCCACGTGAAATCGGGCGACCGGCCCCTGCTGCGCGAGCGCGCTCAAAAAGGCGAGCGGATCGCGCCGAAACGCCAACAGCGGCTCCCAGGGCAACCAGGGGCGCGGCCGATGCGGCATGGATTCGACGGACATGCAGGGCCTTTCTCTCGGGGGCTGTCGCTCATATGCCCAGCAAGCGGCCCGGACTCTCAGCGCGGCGGCGAATGCGCGTCGGCTTTCCGGCGCAGCCGCGCCACCGCCGCTTCCAGGCGTTCGTCGTCCGTGGGCGGCTGCGGGGCGTGATCCGAGCGCATCAAGGCCAGAAATGCGCCGAGCGCCACGACGTGAAGGCTCCACCAGATCATGGCTCCCCTCCTTTTCCGGCATCCAGCACCACCATGGGCGTGCTGGCCTGCGTGAGCGTCAGCTGAGACGGCACGGGTCGCGCACCGGCCCGCAAATAGACGAAGCTCCAGGGCAACAGCGACAGGGCCCCCACCGCATCGGCGGATTGCGTTTGCAACCCCGGCAACTGCTCGTCGCCGTACGCCCCCGTCGGATCGAACCAGGTGTAGCCGGGCGTCGCGTGAGACTTGGCGGCGCCGGTCGCGCCGGCCCAATCCAGGAACACCTGGGCGAACGAGGTCCCGCGCAACGCCAGCTGGGATTGCAAGCCGGCGATGCCCGTCTGAGGCGAATAGACGACGTCCTGAATCAGGTCGATTCCGAAGCGATCGGCCAGGTAGCGCAAAAAGAGATAGCTCTCGCCGTAGTCGCAGCCGTTGGGATCGCGGCTCCAATCCGTGAGCGAGTACTGCTGCGGCGCCGTCTCGAAGCCGCTCACCTCGTCAGCGACGTAGCGATCGCCGCCTTGCAATCCGTCGCCGCACAGGTCCATCGCCAGCATCGAAACGCCCTCGTTCAGCCAGGTGTCCTCCGTGCGTGGCGCGCCCGCGGCGCGGCTCTTGTCCGTGTAGGTGAGCAAATGCATGTACTCGTGCGCGAGCGTGCCGAGCCATGTGACGTCGGGCAGTTGCAGGGCCGAGGTGGACAGGAACACGACGGGCTTGTCGTTGGCATGTTGCGTCAAATCGTTGCCGCTGCCGCCGGGCGGCCCCGCGTCCCGCGGCCAGAAATAGCCCACGAGGCCGGAGCGCCCGTCCGATTGGCCGAGCCACGGCGAGAGCACGAGAAAGACATGCGCGTCGCCGTCCGGGCCCTGCAACGGATCGCCGAACAGGGGCGCGAGCGTCGGCTGAATGTGCGTCTCGAAGGCCGTCACCAGCTTATCGAGCTGCGGGTCGGGGATCGAATCGGCCGCGGCGTCGTCGACGTAGACGTAGGCATGCGGGCTCACGCGCACCAACCGGCAGCGGCGCTGGCGATCGCCCGCGAGCTGGGCGTCGCCGTCGTTGATCCAGAAGGTTTCCT
The DNA here is from genome assembly GCA_036703175.1 of Oscillatoriaceae cyanobacterium. Taxonomy (GTDB): domain Bacteria; phylum Cyanobacteriota; class Sericytochromatia; order S15B-MN24; family JAQBPE01; genus DATNPP01. The sequence continues at coordinate 5,545 of DATNPP010000206.1, read as the reverse complement.
CGCTGCCGATCGTGCGCGGCGCCGTGTCGAGCAAATGCGCCATGAACGGCCCGCGCGCCCCGGGGCCGACGAGCGGACCGCCGAAGCCCACGTCGACGGAGCCGCCGCTCGGGCTCGGCGACGGCGACACGGGCGCGGTGGGACTCGCGCTCGGAGTGGCCGTGGCCGCAGACGCGGGCAACGGCGGCGTGAGGGCCACCTCACAATCGCCCACCGTCTCCGACACGTTCGCGACGAGCAGCATGCCGCTCGCGTCGGCCGGCACGCTGAAGCGCAGCGTAGACCCCGGCGCGAAGGGCAATCCGTTGAGAATCAGCGGCGTCGTGGTCGGCGGCGCGAGCACCGCCGACGGCGTCGCCGTCACCTCCTGGCAACCGACCAGTAGGGCCGCGAGAAGCATCCAGCGCGAGCGCATGATCACCTCCTTTGGAATTGCTGGGCGACGAGCGCCGGAGGGCCCGAGGCGGCTGAAACGTAGGCGATCGTGTCGTCTTGCGGGCCGACGAAGCGCGGCCAGGTCTCATCGGCGAAGGAGTTGAAAGCCGAGGTGTCGAGGGCGTTGCCGGTCGCGGTGTCCACGGCGAAGACGTCCTGACTGCCGTTGCGATTGGACACGAAGAGCAACGTCTTGCCGTCCTCGCTGAGCGCCGGCTCGGTCTCGTCGTACACCGTGTTCAGCTGCGGCACCGTGACCGGCCGGCCGGTCGCGACGTCCACCACCACGATGTCCGCGTCGCCGCGGGCCGAATCCATCACGTAGGCGGCCACGCGACCGTCCCCCGAAAGGGTCGGCTCACGCGCGCCGACGCAAAAGGCCTTCGGAATCGGCAGCGTATGCGCTTCGCCCAGCCGGCGATCGAAGAGCGTCACCTGTTTCTGGAACGCGTCGTCCGTGATGTAGACGAGTGCGTTGCCGTCGGCGTCCAGGTCCGGCTCCCGCGCATCCGCGTTCGTGAGCTGGGGAATGGACACTTCGGCGTCATGCACGAGATCCCAGAGCACCAATTGCTCGCCATGAGAGGTCTGCGTGGCGTAGACCACCTCGCGGCCGTCGCGGCTGACGTGCGGCATCGAGGGGCCGAGCCAGAGCGGCTGCGGCTGCGCGGCGAGCATTCGGCCGGTGCGCACGTCCACAATCCGCACCGCCTGTGCAAACCCCTGTGCGACGAGCACGCCGACCTCGGCAGGCGCTTCGGTCGGAGTGGGACGCGGTGTCGGCGTTTCAATCGGCGCGGCGGATGGCCCAGGCGGCGCGGAGGACGCCGGAGGCGCCAGCGGCAGAAACGCCATCGAGCCGCTCGAAGTCGTGTCGCCGATCGCCAGACTGGGGGCGACAGGCGTTTTCGCGTTGCAGGCGGTCAGACAGACCGCCAGCAAGCCCAACCAACGAGATCTCAAAGCTCATCCCTCCCGGAAAAGGCCCGCCGGACGAGCCGGCGGGCCTGCAAGGAGTGGGACGATTTCGGGGTCCTTCGAGGAGTGCTAGTGGCCGCGGTTGTTATCCTTGCCGCTGTTGTCCTTGCCGTTGTTGTTGTGGCCGCTGTTCTCGGCCTTGCCGCTGACGGCGACGACCGAGTGGTCGATGACCTTGGCATCGGGGACCTTGACCGCGGCGCTGTTGCCGTGCGCGAAGATCTGCGGGAACTCGTCGCGCATCTGGGTGTCCGCCAGCGGCTCGTTCGCCACGGGCAGCGTATCCAGGAGCGCAGTCGCGAGGTCGTAGGCGTAGATCCGCCAGTTGCCGGTACGGTTGCTCTGGAAGACGAATTGCGTGCCGGTGGGGCCGAGCCAACGCGGCTCGTCTTCGGCGTACGGGGAGTTCGCCAGCACCAGGTTGTCGGTGAAGCCGGTGCGCAGGTCCGTCATGTAGACGTCTTGCGTGCCGCGGCGGTTCGACACGTACAGGACGCGCGAGCCATCGATGTTGAGATCCGGATTGTACTGCGCGCAACCGATGTCGTTGACGAACGGCGGCGTGAGCTGCGCGGCGAGCGGAATGCTGTAGAAGAAGATGTCGGACTCGAAGCCCTTGTCGCTGTGGTGGCTCCAGTCGTCCACGGACGCGCCGTAGGCGATCGTGGTGCCGTCACCCGAGATGGTCGGCCAGGTGATGTGCGAGAGGCCCTTGTCCGCCACCGGCACGATGAAGTCGTTGCCGTTGCGCAGATCGAAGAGGCGCAGATTGTCGCAACCGCCGTAGCCGTTGACGTACACGATGAAGTTGCCGTCGTCCGACACGTCAGCCTCCATGTTGTCGCCCAGGCAGCAGTTGTTGAGGGTGGGCAACACGTTGATCAGCTGGGTCGCCATGTCGAACAGGTAGATCTGATCGGGGCCGAACTGGTCGGTCTGGTACACGAGCCAGCGCCCGTCGATGCTCAAATTGGGGTTGCTCTCGTTGGCGAACGTGTTCACGCCCGGCAACGCCAGCACGGTCTGAGCCGCCGCGTCGTACACGTAGATGTCCATGTTGCACGTGCCGTTGCCGCTCGTGCCGCGATTGGATTGGAAGGCCACCAGCGGGCTGGTGCCGAACACGAACGGAACGCCGCCCGTGCCGACCACGTTGGGAATGCCGCCGCCGATGCCGCCGATCAAGCCGCTGCCGCCAATCGGGGCCGCCGGGCCACCGGGCGCGCCGCCGGGCTGGCCGGGCTGGCCAGGCTGGCCGGGTTGGCCGGGAGCACCAGGGGCGCCCGGAGCACCGCTCGGCATCGGAGCCGTGGGCGAAGCCGGTGCCGTCGAGCTCGCCGGAGGCATCGGGGACGCCGGAGCCGACGCGCCGGCCGGAACCGTCGCGCTGGCATTCGCCACCTGCGCGGCCAAAGGCCCATTGTAGTCGGTCGCGTTAGCGGCCGCTTGGCTGGCGCCGGTCGGCGCCTGGGTGGGCGTATGGCCGCAACCGGCCAGCGTGCTGACGCCAAGGGTGAGCGACAAGCATGCGCCTAGCCAATGGATCTTTCGCATAAGTCAATCCTCCTCAGAGGGGCCCTCCCCTCAAACAAACCACTCCCATCCGGCCTTCGCCGGGTCCTCTTGAAACCTGGCCACCACTTCCTCGAGCTGCGCCCCCCTTGTTGCCGCCCACCGGCTCGGCTTTCGGGCGATCGCGGGCCCTTCGGTTGATGCGACCAAAAAGTGTGTGATGTATGAACTACTTGATGCGTTTGACATCACTTATCATCACGTCGTCATCATTGCATACGCCCCCCCTCGTACAAACAAACGAGGAGGGGTGGCGGCGCTAGAAGGCGCCACGTGCGAATGCACAGGTTTCGAGAAGGAGGCTTCCATGGGGCCCCGAACCTACTGGGCCACCGGTTTGGCGCTGATCGCGCTGGCCGCGCTGACGGCGATTCCGAGACACGCGCCCACGACGCGGATCTCATTGAACGTGCCGGACCTGGATGGCGACCACCATGCCGAGACCCTGACCGTCGTCCAGAAAGGCGCCGATCCGGCGCATGTCTCGCTCTACGCGACGCGTGGCAAGTTCACGCACGCCATGCTCGACACGAGCGCACAGGGGCCCTTTACGGCCCATCAGGACGCGCACGGCTTCGTCGTCAAAGACGCGCATGGCGCGCCCGCGCTACGCGGCGTCTACTATCGTCCTCCCGGCAAGCAGATGCTGCCGCAGCTGATCGTGTTCGGACACGACCAGGCGCGGCGCTACGTGTGGGTGCAGCGCGGCTTTCTCAAGCTCGACGCCCACACCGTCATTCCGGGCTACTCGGTCGGATTGCTCATGCTGGGCGACGATCAACGCCTGCTGAATTTGATCGGCACGCGCGCCCCCGGCGACCGCTTCCAGATTGCGCTCGAAGGCAGCGGCCACTTGCGGCTGCAGTTCGATAAACATGGCATGATCAAATCCATGCACTACGCGGACGGCAGCTACGTCTCGACCGTGGGCGTGCGTACCGGCATGACGCTCACGGACGTGAAGAGCCACTATCCCGGCAGTCGCGTCAAAAGCGATTGGGTCTCGCCGCTCTACGGCCTGATGGGCCAGATCGGCCGCGGCGACAACGTCGTGTCCTTCACGATCACGAATCCGTGGCGCGTGGCTCCGACCGGCAAGGCAGCCAAGATTCGTCCGGCCAAGGTGCTGGATATTCGCACCCTGGCGAAGGATCACCGCTGATCCACGACCGAGCGGCCACGACTTTCCACCGAAACGCGAAGCGCCCCGTTGCCGGGGCGCTTCGTCTTGAATTCGTGAGGCTTCAGCGCTTGAAGAGCTTGCCCAGCCAGCCCTTCTCGGGCTCCTGGACCGGCTCGGGCGCAGGCGCGGGCGGCTCGGCGCGGCGCACCTCGACCTCGCGGGTGGCGGCGACCGGCGTGAAGGTGGGCGCGGCTTGAGGAATCTCGCGCGAAGTCTCCACGATCGGCTTCGCGTTGACGGCGCGGCGCATCTCGACCTCGCGGTTCGCCTCGACCGGCTTCCAGTCGGCGCTGCGAGGCATCTCGGTGCGCAGAAAGAACACGAGCCCGGCGCGATTACGGCATTCCACCTCCCCGTCACGGGCATAGGTGAAGTCGAGTTCAACAGGACGGACGGCAGTCTGGCTCATCGGGGTACACCTCCTCGTTGGATGGGCTTATGATGCCCGTTACGAGTTGCACGGGTGTTACCGCGATTTTGACGTGGATTGCCGCGACATAAAGCTTTTATGAACAAGGCGCCGGCGATCGCCGGCGCCTTGCGCTACGCTTCCGCTTTCGCGAGGTGCTCGAGGAACTTGGGCAACAACAGGGGATCCGGCAGATTGCGGGCGTTTTCCGCATCCACGAAGGCCTCTTTGACCCCCGCCTCGATGAGCTCCTGCACGAGCGGCAGGGTCTCTTCCTTGATCACGACGTGATCGGTCTTGCCGATCGCCTCGAGGTAGGCCGAGGCCTTCTTCTTTTGGCTGAAGAAGAAGGCCACCGGCTGGCCGTCGCTGTGCCCGATGAGAAAGCCGTCCTCATCGGGCGTGAGAACCGTGTAGACCCCGTTCTTGCGGATGGCAGACAGCGCGTTGGGCATGAGCGTCTCCTTTCCTGGATGGCAGGGTGAACGAACCGGAACTAAGTAGCGGTGGCTTCCTTCTTGGCGCGCGGCGCGCGGCGACGCTTGGGCGCCTCCTCGGCCGGGGCCTCGACCGGGGCCGGGGCTTCGGCCACGGGCTCGGCAGGCTTGCGGGTGCGGCGCGCGCGCGTCGGCTTGGCGACGGGCTCGGCCTCAATCTGCGGCTCCGGCTCGATCGCACGCGGCGCGGACGCCACGAGGGTCGGCGCCTCGGGCGCTTCGGGGGCCTCGGTGATCGGCTCGGCCGCAGACTCGGCCTCGTAGCGATTGCGGCCGCCGCGGCTGCGACGGTTGCGGCCACGGCCGCCGCGCTCTTCGCGCGGGGCGCCCTGCAACTGGCCCGCCACCTCGGGGTGCACGCTCAGAAACGCGGCGAGCAAACGCGACGCGTCGCCTTGCGACACCAGGCGCTGCGCGAGCGACAGGTACGCGTCCGCGTCCGGCGCCTCGAGGGCGGCGACGGCCTGCGTC
>DATNPP010000185.1:0-11739 GCA_036703175.1 Oscillatoriaceae cyanobacterium | reverse complement strand
AGGTCGCGACGAACATGTTCACGGGGTGATTGTAGACCTCGAAGGGCGTGCCCACTTGCTGCATGTAGCCGCCGTTGAACACGGCGATGCGATCGCCCATCGTCAGCGCCTCGGTCTGATCGTGCGTGACGTAGACGAAGGTGGTCTGCAGCTGCTGGTGCAGCTTCTTGATCTCGGAGCGCATCGTCACGCGCAGCTTGGCGTCCAGGTTCGAGAGCGGCTCGTCCATGAGGAACACGGCCGGATTGCGGACGATCGCGCGGCCCAGGGCCACGCGCTGGCGCTGGCCGCCCGAGAGGGCCTTCGGCTTGCGATCGAGCAGGTGCGAGATCTCGAGGCGCGCGGCGGCCTCGTTCACCAGGCGATCGATCTCGCCCTTCGCCGTCTTCTTGAGCTTGAGCGCGAACCCCATGTTCTCGCGCACGGTCATGTGCGGGTACAGCGCGTAGTTCTGAAAGACCATGGCGATGTCGCGGTGCTTGGGATGCACGTCGTTGACGACCTTGTCGCCGATCCAGAGCTCGCCCTCGGAGACCTCCTCGAGGCCGGCGATCATGCGCAGGGCGGTCGACTTGCCGCAGCCCGACGGGCCGACGAGCACCAGAAATTCCTTGTCCTGAACCGCGAGATCCAGGCCCTTGATCACCAGGGTTTCGCCGTAGCGCTTGATGACCTTCTTGAACAACACTTGAGCCATGGGGGGATGCTTTCCTCTTGCTTTCTCAATGGCCTTGCGGCCAAAGGAGGCCCGGCGCAAGACGGCGTCGCCGCGAGCCTGGCTCGGCCTCCCAATCAACCAGGCTGATTGGCGCCAACATACCCGGCGACGCCGCAGCGCAAACAAGCCAGAATCAATCCTCCGCGCTGCCGCCCGGCAACTTCAGCTTGCCCGTGCCCGCAAGCGGGTTCCGGCGCTCGATCTCGGCCACGAAGTCCAGAAGGCCGGACTTCGAGCGCTTCTCCGGCTTCGCGAGCGCCGTGCGCTCACGGCAGCGATCGCAGCTCGCGGTGTCGTGCAGCAGCTCACGGGTGCCCATCGGCTCGCCGCATTGCAGGCAGTACTTGGACATGGCGTTCTTCCTCCCATCGGACGAGCAACACTTACCCGCCGTCCGGACGCGAAAAACGCCGCGCGCATGACAAGGGCATAAACTAAGCTTAACTTAAGTCTAACCAATCCTTTACTCAGATCGATCCTTAAACTCACGATAAACCTGTATGCCCGAGGGGCGGACGGCGATGTATTTAGGAGGTAACACTCGATGAAGAAGTTGACGCTGACGATGGCGGCCGCGGCGATGATGACCGCCATGTTGGCCGGTTGCGGCACGAGCGGCATGATGGTGCCTTACCAGAGCGGCTTGATGGCGGCCCCGCTGCAGGCGGAGTCCACCACGGCGCTGGAGCAGGGCTTCCTCGATATCTACATGGCCGAATTCAACAAGCTCGACGCCAACAGCGACAACTACGTCGACGAGTACGAGGCGGGCCCGGCGGTCGATCTGAACGACTTCCAGAAGGCCGACGCGAACCGCGATCACCGCCTGAGCCGCACCGAGTTCATGCGCTACGCCGACCAAAGCGGCCTGTTCGGCTTCTTGCACCAGAACAAGAACCAGTTCATGCAGGCCACCCGCAACGCCCTCTACGGCGCGTTCCAGAAGCTCGACAAGAACCACGATCGCCTGATCGAAGAGAACGAGATGAGCGATTCCGCGATGAAGAAGGTCGGCATCTACCTCGCGATCCCCTCGCTGCACGTGAAGGTCGTGCTCGACACCGAGGACACCATGATCTTCAGCAACGCCGACAAGACCGGCGACAGCAAGCTCTCGCAGGCCGAGTTCGAGGACTACTGCATGGATGCCTTCCTCAAGGGCATCAACCCGAGCTACAATCCGAACCCGGCGCCTCCGGCGCCCCCGGCCAGCGGCGCGGCGATGTAAGCCCACTTCTTCAAGCCCGCCGGACGCGAAAGCGCTCCGGCGGGCCTTTTTTTTGGCGCTCGCTCCGGGTACAATATTCTCGAACATTTGTGCGAGGAGTTGTCATGGAGAAAGTCCGTTCCCTGCTCGAAGCCCTCAAAGCCGACGAGTACGTCCGATTCAAGCACGGCAAGGCGCTCGACGCGGCCCTCAAAGAGCTCGAGGCCCAGAGCGCGCTCGATGCGCAGGCCCTCGAGGCGCGCCTGCTCGAGATGCTCGAGCTGGTGCGCGGCAAAAAAGGAGCGCCGGCCTCGCCGAGCTCCAAAAGCAAGCGTGCCAAGCAGCCCGCCGCCACTGCCTGACGGTCCGCACTGCCGACGCTGCCGGCATCACGCCGCGTGCATGTTGCCCCAGAAGCAAGCCGGACAGGTCTGCGGCTGGTACAACGCGCCCGTGCAGCACGCGCTGAGCAAACAGCGCACCGCCCACCGCTTGCGGGCCATGCGCTGAGCGCGCGATCGCCGATCGCCTGATCAGCGCCGCCCGCCCAGCCCGCCGTCGCAGGCCAGCACCTCGCCCGTGAGGTAACTGGCCGCGTCCGAGGCCAAAAAGGCCACCAGCTCGGCGACCTCCTCGGGCGCGCCGAAGCGCCGCAGCGGCACGCGCTCGCGCAAACGCGCGTCCGGCGACTGCGCCTCGAGGGCGATCGCCCCCGGCGCCACCGCGTTGACCGTGACGTTCTTGGGCGCGAACTCGACGGCCAGCGCGCGCGTCAGCGCCTCGAGCGCGCCCATGCTCGCCGCCGCCGCGCTCTGCCCGCGCTCGGGGCTGCTTGCCGCGAGCCCCGTCAGCGTCACGATTCGACCGTGCCGATCGAGCAACATGTGACGCGCGGCGGCCTGCACCGCGTAAAAAACGCCGTCGACGGGCGCGCGAAAGGCCTGCTGCCACTCTTCGGGCGTCGTGCTGAGCGCTGCGTTCTCGCGCGGCGGCGAAGGCACGTTCACGAGCACGTCCAATCGCCCGTGTCGGCGATAGACCTCGTCCACCATGCGCTGAACGGCGCGGGCTTCGAGCAGATCGGCCTCGAACGCGGCGCTGTCCAGGCTTTCGGCCAGCGTCTTCGCGGCCTGGACGTGCGCGTCGTGCACGAAGACATGCGCGCCTTGCGCGGCGAGCGTGCGGGCGATTGCCGGGCCGAAGCCCTGCGCGGCCCCGATCACCAGGGCCACCCGGCCAGTCATGGGCGCCATGGAACCTCCTTCTCCGAGCGGGCATTATACCCTCGACAAGGCGGCCCCATGCGCTAAAATGGTAGCGACTACCGGAGGTGATCCCCATGAGCCAAACGACCCAGACGCAGCCCCAAACGGCCCCTCGCCATGACGGCGACGAGCTGCACGGCCTCGCGCTCGTGGCGCTGCTCGAGAGCCGCCTCGCCGTCAACGAGCCGGAGCCCGAAGCGCTCCGAAACTGATCGGCGCCAGCCTCCTCGGATGAGCCGTGGGCGCGAGATTTACAAAACACATTTGTTCAAGCGCCGCGGATTTGCTAGAATCTATGAAAAGCCAGAGGAGGAATCCCCTTGAATAGCCGTGAACTGGTGAAGTTCGCCGATCCCGAAATCAAAGAGCAGTATCTGCGCACGTACGGCGATCCCCTCGAGGACGTCTCGCCGCAGGATCTCATGGATCTGATGGAGAACCTGTGGAGCTCGAACCGCGGCAGTTACGCGCAATTGCGCGAATCGCTGCGCCGCGCCGGCCAGGATCCCTGGACCACCCGCATCGCGCTCGTCGAGGCCTACTTCAAGAGCCTGTACATTCGTCAAAGCGGCCTGGACGAGAAGGCGGACGAAGCCAAGGTCTACGACGTGACCAACTTCATGCGCTTCCGCATCGAGGAGCTGATCAAAGCCCACCAAGAGCAAGAAGCGGAAGAAGCGCGCCACAGCCGCGACAAGTTCGGCATCCGCACGCCGCGGGTCTGATAGCGACGATCGAAAGCGATCGTCGCTTTCTTTTTGCCGCCAGATCCCCGTGGCCGCCGCGCCGGTCGGGTGCTATAATCGGTCGCAAACGGGCGAGAGGTGGCTATGGCATTCGGCATCGGCGAGTTGACGTACATCAGCGGGCTTCCGGTGAGCCTGCCGCTGCGCGACGGTCTCGTTTCCACGCCGCAGGGCTGGAACGCCGTGAGTGGCCGGCCCGGCGATCTCGATGCGGCCATGGCCGAGGGCGCGCTCGCGGGCGGCCCGATCTCGAGCCTGGAGTTTCTGCAGCACCGTGAGCGTTACGTGCTCGTGCCGGACCTCGCGCTCAGCTCGTGGGGGCGCATCGGCAGCGCGACGCTGTTCAGCCGCGTGCCCTTCTCCGCCCTCGGCGGCAAGACGATCGCCCTGCCCCGGGCCGGCGCGACCTCGAACGTGCTGACGCAGATGCTGCTGAAGGAGATCTTCGGCATCGAGGCCCTCTACGAAGAGCTGGACGGCACGCCCGAGGCGCTGCTCGAATCGCACACGGCCGCCCTCGTGATCGGCGATGAGGCGATCCTCTGGAACCGCAAGCCGCTCGATCTGAATCGCTTGGATCTGGGCGAGGCCTGGTGGCAAATGATGCAGACGCCCATGGTCTACACGCTCTGGGCGGTGCAGCGGAGTTTGCCGGAGGACGAGCGCCAGGCGCTCATCACGCTGTTCCAGCAAGCCAAGGAGGCCGGCAAGGCCGCGCATGCGCGCGTGGTCGCCGAGGCCGCCGAACGGCTTTCGCTGCCGACGCCCGAGATCGAGGCGTACTACGCGCTGTTGAACTACGACTTCGCGCCGGTTCACCGCGCCGGATTGTCGGCGTTCGACGAATTCCTCTCGGAACTGACGCCGGCGGGCTGACTCCCGTCCCTTCAGCGGTCAGCAACGATCCGCTCGCCCCGCCTAAGCGGGGCGGGGCAAGTGGTATTCAGTGTCGTTTGGAAACAGGGGCGGTTTAGCCCTCGCCGCGGATCTCCTGGACGATGCCGTCCTTGACGATCACTTGCGGGTTCGCCAGCTTGCCATAGAGGTGATCGCCCACGCGCACCTCGACGTAGTTGTCGACGTTGCCCTGGACGAACTCGCTGCCCAGCTGCATCTTGCCGATCATGTCGAGTTTGCCGAGCAGATCGGCCTTCTGCGCGCGCAAGCGCTGGCGGTTCTCTTCGATCTGGCCCTGCAGGCCCTGCAGTTCGGCCGGCGACGCGCCACGCTTCTCGAGGTCGCCCAACGCACGCTTGCCCTGGAATTCCAGCTGCTGCGCCTCCATGTCCATCTGTTGAAGCGCGGCTTGCAACTCGGCGCTCGCCTGTTGGCGGAATTGCTCCGTGACGATGGCCACGATGGTCACTTGACGGCGCAGAGAAATCGATTGCATTCGGGCTACTCCTTAGGCTGCGAACAGGCGTCGTGCGCGCCGAACCTCGGCGCTCGCCCCTTATTCTAGGGGCAGCCACAAGGGGTGTCAAATCAACGCCCCCGGGCCATCGTGCCCGGGGGCGTGCGCCGCATCGGCCTCAGGAAGGCGTGTTGTCCCACTGCCGCTTCAGTTCGCCGGCCTTTTCCTTGAGCTCGCCGGCCTTCTGCTCGGCGTTGCCCATGGCGGTCTCGGCTTTGCCGCGCCAATCCTCAGACGTGTCGCCGGTCATGCTGCCCGTAAATTCATGGAATTTGCCTTTGAGCTTGTCGACCGCGCCTTGCGACTTGAGATCCGGAGCTTCTGGCATCTTGCACCTCCTCGGTTCGTCCGTTCCAATCCCATCTTAACGATTCGTTACACTCGCCGCAAACCTTGCTCGCCGCGGATATGCAGGCATTCGAAAAATCTCTTTGAAAAATTTTCGGCGGCGCTAGCATTAAGGGTAAATTAACAGCAGATAAAGATTACAGTAAAGGATTTCGCCCGATCAGGAGGACGATGCTCATGGCTTCCCGCTCCCTTTCTCTTTTGCTGGTCGCGTCGGCTCTCGGCGCCACGCTCCTGAGCGCCTGTGGCACCGTCCCGAACGCGGCTGCTACCGGAACGCCGGCGATGCTCGCCGCGATGTCGGCCCAGAGCAAGAAAACCGCCTCCAAGTCGGACGCCCCCACGCCCCCGGATGTCACGGCGGACGCCAAGTCCGGCAGCACCTCGGCCGGCGACACCTTGCTCGGGGGCACTTACAAGCCCCCGTACGGCCCCGGTCCCAACAACCCGTCCGGGCCCGGTAATCAGAACTCGCAGATCGAGAACATCTGCACCAACGCGCTTTACCGCTACGTCGACGAGCGTCGGCAGTGGATGGGCGCCTACGATCTGAACGAGAAGGATCGCATCGCGCAGGAGATGGTCAACACGCTCACGGACGCGCTGGATCAGGTCGCCCAACAAGACGGGTACTCGCAGCTCGGCAGCACGGCCCGCAACGATCTCCAGCAGATTCGCTACCTGCAGCGCCAGTGGGACAACACGTACGACGACAACGCCAAGCGCTCGCTCGTCAATCAGATGCTGGAGCAGGCCACCAGCGACGTGAAGAACCTCCAGACCATGGCCGCCGAATAACCCCTCTCACGATCAGGCCCCTGCCGAACGGCAGGGGCCCTTTTTTGAAGCCCCGAAACGATGAACGGCGCGTTAAACGATCGCATACCGTATCTTAACTAACACTTAGGGTAATTTTCGGGTTATGCCGCCGATAATATTCCTATAAGAAGTTTTCATTCGATAGGAGGGGCCGATGAGCGTCGGGTACAACGTTATTTCCGCGGTGACCCGTGGAGCCGACTACAACTGGAACGGCTATCTGGACTCCAACGAAGCCACCGTTTCCGGCAGCGTCGACAACAGCTACCGCGACGTGAGCGTGTCGAGCGCGACCAACGCGATCGACGCCGGCAACGCCTCGATCAAGGACTTCCAGCTGGACGCGTCGACCGCGAAATCGGTCGCCCAGCAGATGGCGAACTACGACGCCTGGGTCTCGAAGGACGACCTGTACCTCTCGCCGGCGGCCCGCTCCTACGTGGACGGCATGGCCGGCGGCGCGGAGGACAACCGCATCTCCGTCAGCGAGATGACCGCGGCCCTCGAGCGCGGCGGACTGGCGCTCACCCGAGACGGCCTGTATCGCGACTACGAGGTGGGCGGTTACGATCCCGCGCCGCCTCCGGTGGATCCGAACCCGCCTTACGACCCGACGCCGCCGTACGTCGATCCGAATCCGCCCTACGATCCGACGCCTCCGTACGTCGATCCCAATCCGCCGTACGTGCCGGCGCCGCCGCCGGTCGATCCGAATCCCCCCTACGTGCCGACCCCGCCGTCGGTGAATCCGGATCCGCCGTCCGGGCACACGCCGCCGCCGGTGGATCCGCGGCCTCCCGTGTTGACGCCCAAGCCGACGCATAAGCCGGCTCCGAAGCCCGCGCCCAAGCCGACGCATAAGCCTGCGCCCAAGCCGACGCACAAACCCACGCCCAAGCCGACGCACAAGCCTGCGCCCAAGCCGACCCACAAGCCTGCGCCGAAGCCGGTCACCAAGCCTGCTCCGAAGCCGACTTCGACGACGACGCCCAAGTCGCCGCTCAAATCGGCGCCCGCCCCGGCGAAGGCCGCGGATAACAGCACCCCGACGACCACGCATGAGAACTGGTTCATGCGCTTGATCCACGCGATCTTCTAAAACGAACACGCCGAAGCCCGGTGACCCGAACGGTCACCGGGCTTCGGCCGTGTGGAGGCGGCGAAGGCATGAGAGGCGTTGAACGCGAGCCCGCCGCCTCCTTTCGCCCCTCCTGTAGAACTGCTCGGAAAGCGATCGGAGCGGACTTTGCGCGTCAGCCTAGAGGGTGTCTGTCAAGCGGGAACATTCACTTCCCCCGCCCAGAGGGGCGGGGGTGGTCGTCCTCCCGCCCCTCTGGGCGGGAGCAGCAGGTTTTCACGGCTTCACAAACACCCTCTAGACCGGGTTTCAATCGGTCAAGTAATCGAGGAATCTCCTCCTCCCTCGCGAAGGAGGTGCCCCGCCGGGTTCCCTCCGACTTCGTCGGACCGTCCGCGAGGGAGGAAGAGGGCATGGCACGCTCACAACACCGTGAGAGAAGCGGTCTAAATGCCAGCCACTCGTCATCATCCGACGGATAAGTTGCAGGAATGAACTCGCCTGCCGTCACGCAAGTGCATGTCGCGGCGCATGCCTACACAGACGAAAAAACTCCCCCCGCGAGGCGGGGGGAGTTTCAAGCCTTGGTTTAGTAGCTGGTGCCGTAGCCGGTGCCGGTGCTCGGGTAGCCGGTCGAGGCGCCGTAGCCGGTACCGTAACCGGTGGAAGTGCCGTAGCCCGAGTTGTAACCCGTGTTCGGCATCGTGCTCTGCTCGGTGTTGACGGTGATCTCGGCGTCGTCCGCGGTCTTGGTCGACGCATCGGTGAAGGAGTGCGTCTGGCCGGGGGTCAAGTTGGTGACGAACTCGTACTTGGTCTCGACCACCTGGCCGCCCTTGGTGAAGCTGATCTGCACTTCGCCCGACAGCGGCGTCTGGGTGTTGTTGACCACCTGGCCGCTCACCGAAAGCTTCTTCCAGAACAGGATGCCGCTCGCTTGCTTCGAGACGCCCTGAACGGTGAGCTGCGCGCTCGCGGGGTAGTTCGTCGGGTAGCCGGTGCCATAACCCGTGCCATAGCCGGAGCCGTAACCGGACGTCGGATCGCTGTAGCCGGTACCGGTGCCGTAGCCGGTGCCATAGCCGGACGAGGGATCGGAATAGCCGGTGCCGTAGCCCGAGCCGTAGCCGGACGTCGGATCGCTGTAGCCGGTGCCGGAGCCGTAGCCGTTGCCGTAGCCGGTCTCGCTGCTGTAAGGCATGCCGGTGGTCGGATCGATGCCGTTCGGATAGCCGTTCTGGCCGCAGCCAACCAATGCGAGGGTCAGGGCCATCGAACCGGCGAACGCCAGGCGGCTCCAGTGCTTACTCAACATTCTCTGCTCCTCCACGGTGGCCGAACCGTTTCGCTCCGACTTTACCGTTTGATAAACGAGTCCTTACCTGAACACTATATCCGCCGAAACGGCGCAAACCTGACGTAAAAAATAACCTAATTCTCTCTAAACGGTAAATTAACACGGCCCTTTTCAGGCGATCGCCGCCCCCATGTCACTTCACTTGACAACACCAGACTAAATTGCATAGTATAGACCGAGCATAGGTTCAAGAAGGCCGAGGGCGTATGACGCCCTGGAGGAGCAATGCGGTTCGACAAGTTCACCCTCAAGGCGCAAGAAGCGGTGCAGGCGTCGCAAGAGATCGCCGATCGGCACAGCCAGCAACAACTGGAGCCCACGCACGTGCTCCTGGCCCTGCTCGCCCAGCGCGAGGGCGTCGTGCGGCCGTTGCTGCAGAAGTTGGAAATCAACCCCGAGGCCCTCGCGCAGACGTTGGAAGACGAGCTCGCCAAGGAGCCGAAGGTGCACGGCGCGCCCGGGCAAATTTACGTGTCGCCGGCGCTGAACCAGGTCTTCGATCTCGCCTGGAAAGAAGCCCAGCGTCTGAAAGACGAATACGTCTCGACCGAGCATCTGCTGATCGCGATCGTCGACGACAAGGTGAAGAGCAAGGCCGGCGATCGCCTGCGCGCCATGGGCGTGAACCGCGAGCGGCTGATGCAGGTGCTCGTGAGCGTGCGCGGCACGCAGCGGGTGACGGATCAGAACCCCGAGGACAAGTATCAGGCCCTACAGCGCTACGGGCGCGATCTCACCTCGCTCGCGCGTCTCGGCAAGCTCGATCCGGTGATCGGGCGCGACGACGAGATCCGGCGCGCGATTCAGGTGCTCTCGCGGCGCACGAAGAACAACCCGGTGCTCATCGGCGAGCCGGGCGTCGGCAAGACGGCGATCGCCGAGGGCCTGGCCCAGCGCATCGTCTCGGGCGACGTGCCGGAGGGCCTCAAGGACAAGCGCGTGATCGCGCTCGACATGGGCGCGTTGATCGCGGGCGCGAAGTTCCGCGGCGAGTTCGAGGATCGCCTCAAGGCCGTGCTGAAAGAAGTCGCCGAGTCCGACGGGCGCGTCATCATGTTCATCGACGAGCTGCACACGCTCGTGGGCGCCGGCGCGGCCGAGGGCGCGGTGGACGCGGCCAATCTGCTCAAGCCGGCTCGGGCGCGCGGCGAGCTGCGCGCGGTCGGCGCGACGACGCTCGACGAGTACCGCAAGTACGTCGAGAAGGACCCCGCCCTCGAGCGGCGCTTTCAGCCGGTGTTCGTCGGCGAGCCGTCCGTGGCGGACACGATTTCGATTCTGCGCGGCCTCAAGGAGCGCTACGAGGTGCATCACGGCGTGAAGATCCTCGACGCGGCGCTGGTGGGCGCGGCGATGCTCTCGGATCGCTACATCGCGGATCGCTTCTTGCCGGGCAAGGCGATCGACCTGGTCGACGAGGCGGCGAGCCGTTTGCGCATCGAGATCGACTCGCTGCCGACCGAGCTCGACGAGCTCGAGCGGCGGCTGCGCCAGCTCGAGATCGAGCGCGAGGCCGTGCGCAAGGACGCCGACGACGCGGGCGCGCGGGACCGCCTGGCGGCGATCGAGCGCGAGATGGCCGAGCTGAGCACCGAGCGCGATCGCCTGCGGGCCCAGTGGCAGCTCGAAAAAGACACGATTTCGACGATTTCGGCCGTCAAGGAGCGCATCGAGGAGGCCAAGACTCAAGCCGCCAAGGCCGAGCGCGAGGGCGACCTCGCCAAGGCCGCCGAGCTGCGCTACGGCACGCTGATCAGCCTGCAAAAGGAAATCGACGCCGCCACGGCGCGACTGGCCGAGGTGCAAAAGGGCGTCAAGCTGCTCAAGCAGGAAGTGGACGAGGAGGACATCGCCGAGGTGGTCTCCAAGTGGACGGGCATTCCCGTCGCGCGCATGCTCGAAGGCGAGATCGAGAAGCTGCTCAAGATGGAAGAGCGGCTCGGCTCGCGCGTGGTCGGCCAGCAAGAGGCGATTGGCGCGGTGTCGAACGCGGTGCGCCGCGCGCGCGCCGGCATTCAGGATCCGAACCGACCGATCGGCAGCTTCATCTTCCTGGGCCCCACGGGCGTGGGCAAGACCGAGCTCGCGCGGGCGCTCGCGGGCTTTTTGTTCGACAACGACCAGGCGATGGTGCGGCTCGACATGTCCGAATACATGGAAAAGCACGCCGTCTCGCGCCTGATCGGCGCGCCGCCGGGCTACGTCGGCTACGAGGAGGGCGGGCAGCTCACCGAGGCCGTGCGGCGCCGGCCCTACGCCGTGATTCTGCTCGACGAGATCGAGAAGGCGCATCCGGACGTCTTCAACATCCTGTTGCAGCTGCTCGACGACGGGCGTCTGACGGACGGCCAGGGGCGCACGGTGGACTTCAAGAACACCGTCGTGATCATGACGAGCAACCTCGGCTCAGCCGTGATTCAGGAGCTGGGCGACACCGAATCCGCGCGCGAGCAGGTGCTCGATGCGCTGCGGCAGCACTTCCGGCCCGAGTTTCTGAACCGCGTGGACGACGTCGTGCTGTTCCACAGCCTGAGCTTGCCCGAGATCAAGCGCATCGTCGAGATTCAGCTCGACGCGCTGCGCAAGCGCCTCGCCGAGCGCAAGCTCGAGCTGGATTTGACGGACGCCGCCAAGGAATGGCTGGCGCGCGCCGGCTTCGATCCGGTGTACGGCGCGCGGCCGCTCAAGCGGGCGATTCAGCAACACGTGCAGAACCCGCTGGCGCAGAAGCTGCTGGAGGGGCAATTCAAGGAAGGCGATCGCATCGTGGTCGACCTTTCAGGGGAG
>DATNPP010000166.1:0-2727 GCA_036703175.1 Oscillatoriaceae cyanobacterium | reverse complement strand
AGAACAGCCAGCCGACGAGCTGGGACATCAAGCGCGTGCCCGAGTCGAAGTTCGGATGCTCGAAGAAGTAGCGCGTGAAGAAGAAGAAGGCGTTCGGAAAGAACGAGACGACGACCGCCGCGCCGATGGCGGAAAGCAGCGAGAACAGCGCGCGCGTCGTGCCGCGCAGATAGCCGCGCAGCAGGAAGAAGAGGTAGGCGCCAGCGAGCAACGGATCGGTCATGGGCTCTCCACGGGAAATGGATTCGGTCGCTGGCTTTGTACCACAAAATGGCCTGCGGCATTTCCGTAGGAGCGGGCTCGGTTCGGGTACATTCCACCGAAGGAGCCCTCGCGTCGCGACGGGTGGAGCCATGGAATCCCAAACGACCCCGATTTCGAGCCAGGCCGAAGTGCCCACGGGCGATTCCCAGCGTTCTCGCGTGATCACCAAGATCGTGCAGGCGCTGGGTGATACGCTCGCGCGTCTCAAGGCGGCTCAGGTCGCCCTCGGAGACGCGATCGGCGGCAAGGCCGAGCGCCTGTTGCTCGAAGAGGCCCACTCGAGCCTGCAGGCGGGAGCCGTGCGCCTGGAAGCGGCGCGCGATCCGGACAGCTGGGATCAACTGCTGGCGCAGCCCGAGGCCCGCGCGCGCAAGGCCGCGGCGACTGTGTCGGTCGACAAGCTGCAGCTGCGCTGTTTGGGCGGCTTCGAGGTGCGCATCGGCGATCGCGCCGTCGAGCAGTGGCCGCGCCGCAAGGCCCAGTTGCTGCTGATGCTGCTCATGCTCTATCCGCGCGGTCTACGTCCCGAAGAGCTCGCCGAGATGCTCGACGAGGGCGCGGCCGGGCCGAGCAACATTCGCGTCTACGCCCGCGCGCTGCGCCGGGCGCTCTCCGACGACGACGACGCCTACGTGCTGCTCGAGTCGCAGCGCTACCGATTGAACCACGATCGCGTCGATTACTTCGACCTCAAGGCCTTCGAGCGCGGCCTCGACGAGGGCAATCGATTGCGCGGCACGGATCCCGTCGCGGCGGCGACGGCCTACGAGGCGGCCCTCGAGCACTACCGCGGCAATCTGATGGAAGACGCGGGCTTCTTGCCCTATTTCACCGCCGAGCGCGAGCAATACCGCCGCGCGGCCGTCGGCGCGCTGATGACGCTCGCCGAGCATTACGGCGTGCTGGGCGATCGCCAGCGCCAAGAGGCCTGTTTGCAGCGCGCCACGGTGCTCGCGCCGTGCGAGGAAGAGGCCTATCTGGCGCTGATTCGGCATCACCTCGCGCTCGGGCGACCAGAGAAGGCGCATCAGGCCTATTGGGATTGCCGCAAGGCCATGAAGGCCTATCTGGGCATCAGCCCGAGCGCCGAGTTCGAGCAGACTTTCCGCGGGCTCGTTTAGCCTTTCACACAAGTCCTCCGCCAAGCGTGGGTATAAATCATGCGGACGCGTCTGAGGAGTTGCCATGAGCAGCCAGGGCATCACGAACGGCATCGAGCCGTTGCGCTCGGCTCCGCCTGTATCCACGCCGGTACAGGTGGGCGATCGCGCGTCCGCCCCGGCCAATTTGCCCCAAGATCGCCTGGTCAAGCAGAGCGGGCTGAACTACACGCCGACCCAGCTGCCCGACGTCAATCAGGCCCGCAGTTGGACGCCCGGCAGCACCGGCATGACGGGCAAGGAGGCCAACAAGCCGATCACGGCGGCCTACTGCCACCTCGATCGCGAGATGATGCAGTACATGGGCACGCCGCTGCTCGCGAACTGGACGACCTTCGGCAAGTACGCGTCGGCGAGCGCCGGCGAGCAGATCATTCAGACCGAGGCCATGGCCCGCGTGCTGAACGGCCACATCGGCTCGGTCTTCCAGCTGATGTACGACTTTTTCCAGCATCCGATTCTGGGCTTCGATCAGATTCGTGCGCTCATGACCGGCGGGCTCTCGCTCAGCGCGTTCCGCAAGAACGTGATGGCGATGCGCAACGCCCTGGTTTACGGCAACACGGGAATCATCCAGAACATCGGCCCCGCCTACGACGTCTTTTTACAGGCCGAGGCCAACGGCAAGGACGGCGTCGCGGCGCTGCGCGCGAAGGGCTACGGTCGGGCGCCGGTCGATCCGCAGGGCTTCATGCTCAAGGCCTTCGAGGCCTATCAGAAGGCGAAGAGCCTGGGCGACCAGGCGAACGCGCTTCAAGCGGGCCCGGACGCGAGCAAGCAAAAGGCCAGAATCGCGGCGTTGCAGAACGAGCGCAAGCAGTGGGTGTACCAGGGCAACATTCTGCTCGCCATGCAGGAGCAATGGTTCTCGGCGCAGACGCCCCAGACCTTCGGCAATCCGCAAGTGGCGAAGCTGATCGCGCGCCTGTCCGGTTCGATCGAGCTCGAAGATCCCAACGGCGCACACACCTTGCTGCCGAAGGGCGGCGACTGGGCGAACTTCTACACGCGCATGGGCCTCGTGCCGGCGCCGGCCTCGACGCCGGCGGATCAGCAGCTCGGCGTGTTCGAGTTCCGCGATCCCTCGGGCCAGACGCGCCGCTACGTGCTCAACAAGGCGCCGGGCACGATCGGGGCCTACTTCGCGAGCGGCCACGATCGCGAGCTGCTGCTGGGCCATCCGGAGCCGCAGTTGCAAGCGGGCCGCTGGAACCCGTTGCCGAAGCTCGCGCACCTCGCGAGCTCGGCCTGGCACACCCTCACCTCCTGGCTCTAGCCAATCGGGAGCGCCTGCTGTCCGGGT
>DATNPP010000151.1:0-24158 GCA_036703175.1 Oscillatoriaceae cyanobacterium | reverse complement strand
CGCGTCCGAAACCTCGACCAGCCCGCGGAAGACCGTCACGCGCGAGACGCCCAGGCCGTCGACGCGCACGCCGAGGATCGTGCCGCGCACGACGGCCGTGGCGCTCGGCGTCTGGAACGAAAAAGGCGCCAGCAGCTTGTGGGTGTAGCGCGCCCAGACCTGGCCGGCATCGACGCGCGTGTCGTTCGGATCTTGAATGTCCAGCTCGCCCAGCGGCTCGAGCACGAAGTCGCCGCCGTTGGACCAGTGCAAGCCGGCCTTGCCGTGCAGGCCCGTGCGCAGAATCGTGCCCGCGGGCAGCCACTCGCCCACCTGGCCGGGCTCGAAAGCCGTCTTGTTCGGCAATCGCACGCCGACGGGGCCCTCGACGGAAGTGAGCTGGGCGGGACCGGCCGCGTCCGCGTGCGCGCGGCTCTGGATCGCGCCCACCAGCAGTGCGAGGGCGAGAAGCGGGGTCAACGGGATCAGGCGTCTGTTCATGGCCGCGTGTCCTCTAAGGATAATATGCCCGCTTGAAGGGCTTTCAGAACCGCGCCCGTGCGCGAGGCCACGCCGAGCTTTCCGAAGATGTTCGCCAGATGCTGCTGCACGGTGCGATCGCTGATGCCGAGCTCGCGGGCGATCTCCTTGTTGGCCATGTCCTTCGCGAGCGTCTTGAGCACCTGGATCTCGCGCTCGGAAAGCAGCTCGGTCGACTCGGCCCGGCGCGTCGCCGCGACCATGGCCTGGGCCACCTCAGGCTGCAGGATCGCCGATTGTCCCGCCGCCACCAAGCGGATCGCCCGCGCGATCTCTTCTTCCGTGGCGGTCTTGAGCAAATAGCCGTTCGCGCCTGCCGAGAGCGCCTCGACGATGCGCGTATCGTCCGCGGCGCTCATCATCAGCACGCCGACCGGATTGCCCCGCCGGCGCAGCTCGCGCAGGGCCGAAATGCCGTCGCGCTGCGGCATCTGGATGTCCAACAGCAGCACGTCGGGCGATTCGCGCTCGACCAGGGCGATCGCCTCGTCGCCGTTGCCGCCGGTGCCGACGACCTCGAGGCCCTCTTCCTCCTCGATCAGCTCGCAGGTGCCGCGGCGCACGGCCGGATGGTCGTCCACCACCGCGATTCGAATCGGTGGGGTCATGACGAGCTCCTCTCCAGGGCCGCCGTGGGCAGCACGAAGTGTAAACGGGTGCCTTCGCCCGGGCGCGAGGCGATCGTCAGATCGCCGCCGCGGCCCTGCATGCGCAGCCACATCCGGTGCAGGCCGGAATTTTCGACGCCCGTGGGCGGCACGGACAGATCGGGAGGCGTGAAGCCCGCGCCGTCGTCCTCGACGCTCACGCGGGCCTCGCGGGCGTTCTGGCTGAGCGTGATGCGAATCGACTGGGCCCTGGCATGCTTCTCGGCGTTGTTGAGCGCCTCCTTGACGAGCCAGTAGAGCTCGATCTCGGGCTCTTGCGGCAACGGCCGCCAGCCGTCCTCGCACACCGCGATCGCCACGCCGCTGCGCGCGCTCATCTCCTCGGCCAGCTGCGGCAGCGCCTCGGCGAGGCCGCCCTGACGCAGCGCGGGGGGCAGAAGGTCCTGGCGCAGGCGCTTCAGCTCGGCGATCGCCTCGCCCGTGAGCGTCTCGGCACGCTCGACGCGCGTTTCGAACTTGTCCGTCTCGCGATGCTTGCGGATCTGCCGCAGCTCACGCGTCAGCGCGACGAGAAGCTGTTGAATGCCGTCGTGCAGCTCGCCTTCGAGGCGGGAGCGCTGGCGCTGGGACTCGGTCGCGAGATCCGAGGCGTAGCGCTCGAGCAACTGATTGCGGCCGCGCAGCAGAAACGCCCGCTCGGCGAGCACGCCGCCGAAGTAGGTGCTGAACAGAAAGCCCACCACCGGCACCACGTCGAGCCACACGCCGAAGTCGAACGCGGCCGTCGCGACGGACAGCCAGGCCGCGGTCGCGGACAGCCAGAGCGCCGTGCGGCGCCGCCCGTTGGTGGTCGCTTCCATCAGAATGCGGCCGAGCGACAAGGCGGCGAGCAGCAGCAATCCGAAAAGTGCCGGCAGACTCGGACGGCGCCAGAAGCCGTTCGTCAGCAGGTTGTCGAGCGCATTGGCCGAAATCTCGACGCCCGACATGGGCCCATGGGAGAGATCCGGGACCATGAAGTTCGTGTCCGGCATGCCGGCGGCAACCGCGCCGATGAGCACGATTCGCCCCTGAAGATCCGGCAAATTGGCGTGCGAATCGAGCAGCGTCGCAGCCGGAATCAGCGGCGCCGTTTGCGCGGGGCCGCGGAAATTGAGCAGCAGCGGCTCGTCGCGCCAGAGGAGGCCCGTCGTGCCCGGCATCCAGGCATGCCCGAGATAGGCGCCGGCCACGGCAACCGGAAAGGCCGGCACGCGGCGATCGCGCAAAGTTTGATAGGGCTCGAGCTCCCAGATCTGCGTCTGCTGCCGGCTGCTGATCTGCACGCTGCCGAGCGCCGCTGCAGCGTTCGCGAGCGCGGGCAACGGCTCGACCACCTGCGTGGCCTGCGAGCCGGCATCCGCGTACGCGAGAAAGGTGGGCAGTACGGTCGGAATGCCCGCGACCGCCTTTGCGAGCGCCGCGTCCGCGCCCGGCACGGTCGAGGGCTCGTTGAAGGCCACGTCGATGCCCACCATCGCCGCGCCGGCCTGTTTCAGGCGATCCAGCATGCGCGCGAAGAGGTAGCGATTCCAGGGCATCTGGCCGTAGCGCGCGAGGGAGGCCTCGTCGATACCCACGATCGTGACGGGCACATGGAAGCCCGGCGCGGGACGCAACCAATAGCGCGCCTGAGCGCTCAATCGCTCCAGCGGCTGCAAGGCGCCAACGCTGGCCAGCAGCCCCCAGGCCGCAGCCAGAGCGAGGCTCAGCTGATAGGCGCGCGCGCGCGGTCCCACGGAATTTCCTTTGCTTGCAAGCGTTCCAGGAAATATATACCGAAAAAGGCCGGCCAGTGCACGCTTTTGACGTGGTTAGAGGGGGACTCACTGGCCGGCACTCTCATCCTAGCAAGCCTTGCGCGCCGTGCCATCCGCAATTTGGCGGAGGGTCCCTAGGGAATTTCGCGGATCAGGCGCCGCCGGCCAGTGGACCGGTGACGTCCCGCTTCTCGAGGTGCGAGAGGAAGGCCCGTGCGCGCTCGGTGCGCGGGCGCGCGAAGAACTCGGCGCTGGGGGCGTCTTCGAGCACGCGGCCTTGATCGAGAAAGAGCGCGCGCGTGGCGACGCGGCGGGCGAAGGCCATCTCGTGGGTGATGACGAGCATCGTCATGCCCTCGCGCGCGATGTCCTGAATGACTTGCAGCACCTCGTGCACCATCTCGGGATCGAGCGCCGAGGTCGGCTCGTCGAAGAGCATCACTTGCGGCTGCATGGCGAGGCTGCGGGCGATCGCCACGCGCTGCTGCTGGCCGCCGGAAAGCTGCGCAGGATAGCAATCCGCCTTGTGCGCGAGGCCGACGCGCGTCAGCAGTTGCCGTGCAGCTGCGTGCGCATCCGCCTTGGCAATCCCGCGCACGCGCACGGGCGCCAGCGCGATGTTCTCGAGTGCGCTCAAATGCGGAAAGAGATTGAAGCTCTGAAAGACCATGCCGACCTCTTGCCGCAGCGCACGCACGTCCGCCTTGGCGTGGCCGACGTCCTGGCCCAGTACGCGCAGCGTGCCGCGGTCGATCGACTCGAGGCGATTGACGCAGCGCAGCAGCGTGCTCTTGCCTGAGCCGCTCGGCCCCACCAACACGACCCGTTCGCCCGGCGCGACCGAAAAAGTCACGTCCTGCAGCACCGGCTGGCCGGCGTAGGCCTTGAAGGCGTTCTCGAAGGCGATCATGCGGCTCCTCCGATGCGGCGCAGGCGCGACTCGGTCCAGCGCGCGAGCAAAGAGGCGGGGTAGCTGATCGCGAGGTAAATCAGCGCGGTGAGCAATCCCAATCGAATGTAATCGAAGGTCGCGGCGGCCAGCATGCCGTAGGCTTTCGTCAGCTCGACGAGGGTGATCACCGAAACCAGCGAGGAATCCTTGAAAAGGGCGATGAAGTCGTTCGCGACCGGCGGCACCGCCACGCGCAACGCCTGCGGCAGCACCACGTGCCGCAGGGCTTGCAGGCGGCTCATGCCGAGCGCCAGGCTCGCCTCGGTCTGGCCGTGCGGCACGGCCTGAATGCCGGCGCGGTAGTTCTCGGCTTCGTAGGCGGCGTAGTTCAGGCCGAGGCCCACCACACCGGCCGCAAAGGCCTCGAAGCGAATGCCCAGGGCCGGCAGGCCGTAGTAGATCAAATAGAGCTGGATCAAGAGCGGGGTGCCGCGAAAGATCTCGACGTAGGTCGTCGCGAGCCAGCGCGCCGGCCGCGGGCCGTAGAGGCGCGTCACCGCGAGGCAGAGCCCCAGCGCCATCGCGAGCGCCATGGCGAGCACCGAGAGCGACACGGTCATGACGGCGCCGCGCAGCAGCGTGGGCAGAAAGTGCCACAGATCGCCCGTCGCGCTCGCGCTAGTGGCCGAGAGGGTCTGCTTGAGCTTGGCTTGGCGATCGTCCCAGAGGTTCCAGCGGGTCAGAATGCGTTGCAGCGTGCCGTCGGCCAGCATGCCGGCGATCGCCCCGTCGAGCTGCTTTTTGAGCGCGGTGTCCCCCGGACGCAGCGCGATGCCGTAATACCCCTCGCCGACGGCGGGCTCGAGCAAGCGCAGCCCGGGAATGCGCGGCACGTAGTAGGCGGCCATCGGGCGATCGAGGAACACGGCGTCGATGCGGCCGATCGCCGTGTCCTCATAGGCGGCGTTGGGATCCGCGTAGAACTTGATGTCGACGCCGCCCATGCGATCGAGCATGCGCTGGGCGACGGTGTTGCTCATGGTGCCGACCGTTCTGCCCTTGAGATCCGCCAGGTCGTGAATGCGCGTGTCGTTTTTGCGCACGGCGATCTGCTCGGAAAAGACGTAGTACGGCCGCGTGAAGAGCGCGCCGCGCGCGTGCTCGGGCGTGATCTCGATGCCGTTCATCGCGAAGTCCAGCGTGCCGCGGCGCAGCGCCGGAATCAGGCTATCCCAGTCGACCTGCAGGCGCGTCACCGGGCGATGCAGCCGGCGTCCCAGTGCGTCGGCGATGTCCTGCTCGAAGCCGATCACGCGATCCGGATGGTTGGGATCGGTGAAGGCGTAAGGCGCGCCGCCCTGGGTGTCGACGCCCCAGCGCAACGGCACGGCCGGCGCGGCGATCGCGACGCACGGCGTCAGCAGCACGCAGAGCAAAAGCAGATGTGACCAGGCGAATCGACTCAAGGCGTTCCTCGGGCTAGGATGCTCATTCTACCCAGTGCAGGCAGGCTGCTGCGAAACGCGCAGCGAGCGCGCTAGAATGAAGCCGGAGGAGAGCGCATGGGCCTGGTCTGGCATCTCGAAAGCTTACTTGCCGAGCGGAACCCCGAGGTTCTCGCGAACTTACCGTTCGCGCTGCCGCACGGCGACGAGGCCCCCGGTGCGCTGACGCTCGCCCAACTCGCCGAGATCTGCCGCGTGCTCGCTTGCCAGCCGGGAGATCTGCTGAGCTACGCCTTCGACACGCCGGCCGAGCAAGCCGCCCGCCAACTGGCGAACGACCTGTTCTATCAGAGCTTTCTGGCCTATCAAGACGACGAAGCCCCCCACGACGCCTGAGCGGGCCGCAGGGGGCAATGGTACCCTTAGCGCGCGAGCTGGCTCTCGGCACTCCGGATCTTGAAGGCGATCGTCGAGAGCGTCTCCGGATCGGTCGCGTTGCGCGCTTGCTGCGCCAGCGCCTGAAGGTTGACGATCGCCGATTGCTGGGTCCCGGTGGGCTTCGCCTGGGCGATTTTGAAACGGTTGACGGCCATCTCAGCCTGGACCGCCGTCAGTACGCCCGGGTCCGTCGTGTTGGCGGCGCTCTGAGCCAGGCCCGCGTTGTTTCTGCGCAGCAACGACTGAGCGGGGGTGTCCTTGACGCCATGCAGGTTATCGAGCGCATCCTGGAGGCTGTTCTGCAGCTGAACGAACTTGCCGGGATCGGTCACGTTCTGCAGCTCCTGGGCCAGATTCGCGACATCCATCATGGCGTTGTGTTGGGCGATGGTCGGCCGCTTGCCGCCCTGCGACGCTTGAAACTGGGCCACCTGCATGTTGGCGGCGATGCTCGCCAGTTCGCCGGGATCGGTCGTCTCTCCGGCTTGCTGGATGAACGCGGACATCTGACGCGTGAAGTCGGTTCCTTGCGGCGTGCGTGCCTGCCCGAGCGTCTTCTGCTCGTAAGCGTTCAGCGCGAGCTGACCGCGAATCGAAAGCAGCTTCCCGGGATCGGTGGCGTCGGCTGCCTGCGCCCGAAGGCTCGCGGCCTGCATGCGCAGGTTGTTCGCATCGGTCGACGTGGAGACGAAGCCGTCGCGCCCCATCGTCGCCTGAGCGGCCTGGGGGGCGGCTGCGGGATTGGCGCCCTGTGCCGGACGTTGAAGGCCACCCGGGATCGAGAAGTTCGAGATCTGCATGCCGGCCATGGGAAGCCCTCCTTCGAAGCGGTCACCTCTGCGTACGAGCAAGATATCCGACGTCTCCATGGCACGCATGCGAGACTTAACAGACACTTGTTTCCAACTAACAGAGATTTAACAAAACCGCCCGGGGGTTGACTTCATCAAACCCGGCTCAAGAACGTCAAAGGCTTGTAAACGGCCGATTACGGATCAGTTGTGCAATGCGCGCCAGACCCGCTCCGGCGTCGCCGGCGTCTGCGGAATCTGCACGCCGATCGCGTCGTGGATCGCGCCCAGCACCGCCGGCGGCGTGCCGATCAGCGGCGGCTCGCCGACGCCGTGGGCGCCGAAAGGGCCTTCGGGATCGTAATTCTCGACGATCACGGACTCGATCGGCGGCACGTCGACCATGGTCGGCAGAATGTAATCCGTGAAGCCGGGGTTCATCATTCTGCCCTGCTTCATGATCACTTCTTCCATCAGCGCCATGCCCAGGCCCTGCGTCACGCCGCCCTCGATCTGGCCTTCGACGAGCGTCGGATTGATCGCGCGGCCCACGTCGTGCACGGCCACGATGCGCGTGACCTTCACCTGGCCCGTCTGCGTGTCCACCAAAACCTCGCAGGCGTGCGCGCCGAAGAGGTAGGTGATGAACACGCGGGGGCTCAGGCCGCCCGCGTCACCCGTGACGGTGGCCGGCTGGTAGTGGCTGCGCGCCTCGAGCGGAATGCCGCGGCGGCGCGCCTCGGCGACCACCTGCATGAACGACACACGATGCGAAGGATGCTCCCTGTCGACCACGTAGCCGTCCGCGAGCACCAGGTCGTCCCAGTGCACCGGCAGCAGCGTGGCGGCCACGTCGCAGATGACGCGCTTGAGATCGGCCGCGGCCAGGCGCACGGCGTTGCCGGTGAAGAAGGTCTGGCGCGTCGCCGAGCTGGAACCCGCCTCGGGCGTGAGGGCCGTGTCCGCGAGCAGCACCTGAATGCCCATCGGGTCGACGCCCAGCTCCTCGCCGGCCACCTGCGCGACCATGTTGAGCAGGCCCTGGCCCACCTCGACGGCGCCGGAGTAGACCTCGACCACGCCGAGGTCGTTCAGGCGCGCGTGCGCGCGGCTGGCGTCCGGGAAGCCATCGCCGTAGCCCAATCCGAAGCAGAAGCTCGAGATGCCGTAGCCCTTCTTGATCCAGGGCTTCTCGGGATCGGGGGTGTAGTTGCGCTGATCCCAGCCGATGCGGCGCGCGGCCTCTTCGAGGCACTGCACGGCGGAAACGACCGGAATGATCTGGGTGGTCGTGACGCCCTCGCCCGCGGTGATCAGGTTCTTGCGGCGAAGCTCGACGCGATCGATCGCGAGCTCGGCCGCGAGCTTGTCGAGGGTCTGCTCGTAGGCGATCGCCAGCTGGCAGGCGCCGAAGCCGCGCATCGCGCCGGTCGGGTTCTGGTTGGTGTAGAGGCCGTGCGCATCCACATGAATGTTCGGAATGCGGTACGGCCCCGTCGCGTGGCTGGCGGCCTTGCGCAACACGGCGATGCCGGTGCTGGCGTAGGCGCCCTCGTCCGCAAAGATCTCGACCTGCGCGGCCATCAGCGTGCCGTCCTTTTTCGCGCCCAGCTTGTAGTGGATGCGAATCGGATGGCGCTTGTGGCGCGCGATCATCGACTCCGCGCGCGTGTACTGGATGGCGACCGGCTTGCCGGTCTTCATGACCGCCAGGCCGAGGTAAATCTGGATCGAGATGTCCTCGCGGCCGCCGAACGCGCCGCCCGTAGGCGGCTGCACGATGCGCACCTTCTCCATGGGCAGACCCAGCGCGAGCGCGACCAGTCGGCGCTCCTCGTGGACCCACTGGCCGGCGGCATGGATCACGAGCGTGTCGTCTTCTTTCAGCGCCAGGCCGGCCTCGACGTCCAGGAAGGCGTGGTCCACGCACTGCGTGTCGAGCGTGTGGGTGACGACCACGTCGCACTCGCGCTCGAAGGCCTTGGCGGCGTCGCCCTTGCGAATGCGCTGCGAGCCCATGCGGTTGCCGTGGTCGTGAATCGCGGGCGCGTCGGGCGCGAGGGCCTCGTCGATCGAAAAGACGCCCGGCAGCACGTTGTACTCGACCTTGACCAGGTCGCGCGCCTGCTCGGCCGTGCGGCGATCGGTCGCGACGACGAGCGCCACCGCGTCGCCCAGAAAGCGCACCTTCTTGAGCGCCAGCACTTCTTGATCGCGACGAATCAGACCGTGCATGTTGGTGCCGGGCACGTCGTTGCCGGTGAACACCGCCACCACGCCGGGCAGCTTGAGGGCCTCGGTCGTGTCGATACTGAGCACCTCGGCGTGCGGGTGATGCGCGCGCACGACGCTGGCGTGCAGCATGCCGGGCAGGTGCATGTCGCCGCCGTAGCGCGTCTCGCCCGTGGCCTTGGGCACCGCGTCGTGGCGGCCCAATCGCGCGCCCATCGCGGGCGGCTTGACGTGCGTGGGCGCGGTGGGCGACGGCGTGGTCGGAACGACGGTGGGGTTCACGAGCTCGCTCATTGCGTCACCTCGGCGGCCTCGACCGCGCTGGCGGCGGCCTGCTGGACGGCCTTCTCGATCTTCATGTAGCCCGTGCAGCGGCAGATGTTGCCCTCGAGGCCCTTGCGAATCTCCTCACGCGTCGGATACGGGCACTCCTTGAGCAGGGCGTGCGCCTGGACGATCAAACCGGGCGTGCAATAGCCGCACTGCACCGCACCGCACGCCACGAAGGCCTGCTGAATCGGCGAGAGCGTATCGCCATCGGCGAGGCCCTCGACCGAGACGACCTCGCAGTCGGCCACCTGCGGCGCCATGATCAAGCAGGCGTTCATGGCACGGCCGTCCACCAGCACGGTGCAGCTGCCGCACTCGCCTTCCAGGCAGGCGCCTTTCGTGCCCGTCAGGTCCAGCTGCTCGCGCAGCACCTCGAAGAGCGTCCAGGTGGGATCTACCGAGACGTGGCGCGTCTCGCCGTTCAGCTTGAAGGTGAGGGGCCAGCTCGGCTCGCCCGAGTAATCCCGGCCGGTCGATTGCAGCATCAGGCGTCTCCTTGTGCGAGTTGCGTCAACATCCGCGTCACCATCGTGCCGGCGATCGCCCGGCGGTACTCGGCCGAGGCGCGGTGGTCCGTGATCGGCGTGATCGACTCGGACACCAAGCGTCCCGCCTCCTCGGCCGTGGCGGCCGACAGGCCACGCTGGGCCACCAGATCCTCGGCGGCCTTGATGCGCACGGGGCGCGGCGCGACCGAGGCCAGCGCGATGTAGGCGCGATCGCGCGCGTCCACCCCGACGGCGGCCGCGACGACCGAGATGGCCGTCGCCTCGCGCTTGCCGACCTTGAACCAGGCCGAGCGGATGTCCGTTTGCAGATGGAACGCCGTGATGATCTCGTCCGGGGCGATCACCGTCTTGCCGGGGCCGACGAAGAATTCGTCGAGGTTCAGCCGGCGATCGCCGCGCACGCTCGCGAGCTCGATCTCGGCGTTGTGCGCCAGAAGGGCCGTCGACACGTCCCCCGCGGGGCTCGCGTTGCCGACGTTGCCGCCGACCGTGCCGCGCTGGCGAATCTGCGGACCGCCGACCGAAGCGGCCGCCTCGGCGAGGGCCTTGTAGGGCGACTTCTCGAGCCGCGCGTGAGGCGTGGCCGCGCCGATGCGCAGCGTGCCGCGTTCCTCGTCGAAGCCGATCAATTCGCGAATGCGGCTCAAATCGATCCAGTGCTGGCCTCTGACGCGGCCGCGATTGCGCAGGACGACCAGGTCCGTCCCGCCCGCCAGGAAGTAGGCCTCGGCGCCCAGTTCGGCCTTCAGGGCCAGCGCGTCGGCGAGCGTCGTGGGTTGGTGAAACTTCATCGTTACCACTATCTACGTCGCCAGCGTCGGCGAGCGCACGTCACTCAAGCGAAAACTCCGCTATCGTAGCATACGAATGGGGGTTGGGCAAGCCGGAAAGCCCAAGCGAGCCGGGGTTTCAGGGAACGAGCGTACTAGAACTCAGCCCTGTGCCGGCGCGTTTTGAATCATCCACTCGGCCTGGTTGGCGACGTCCTGCAGAGCCTGCTGCGGCTGCGCCGAAGCGGCCGGAGCCGGCGTCTGGGCCAAGAAGCCCGGCAGTGGGGCGGGAGGCGTGGTCAAGAAGCCCGGCAGCGCGGGGGCCGTCGCCACGGGCGTCGAAACCGGCGCCACGGGGGCGGGAACCGAAGTCGTGGCAGCCACCGGCACCGGCGGCGCGGGAACGGTGGGAACGGAAGGGGCGACGGGGGCCGGCACCGACGGCGTCGTCACCACGGGCGTGGGAGGCGCGGGCACCGTGACCGTCGCCGGCGCGACCGGGGCCGGCACGATCGGCGTGGGAAGCGGCGCCGGCACCGTGGCGATCGGCGTCGGCGTGGAGGTGTCCACGGGGACCTGGCCCGGCACCGTCGGCAAATTGGTGTGCCACTTGGACGGCTTGGGCTTCGGCTTGGTGGTCGGCGCCGGAGCCGGCGTCGCCTTGGGATCGGCCGGGGCTTGCACGCCGCCGACGGAGAGGTTCAAGCCCTTGAGGGCGTTCACGGCGCCGATGAACGTGTCCCAGCCGTTCAGGCCGCCGTTCACCGCCTCGCGCACGCCCTTCCAGTCGCCCGCCTTGGCCTTGGCCGAGATGTCATGGTCCTTGAAGTACTGCACGAGCACCTGGGCCGCCACCTTGGGGTCCAGCGCCTTGTCCGGGTTGTTGACCAGATCGATGCCCAGCTTCTGGCCGTAGGACGTGTAGTTCGCGCGGCCGGTGAGCTGGATGTAGCCGCGCCCCTTGAAGCGCGGGCCATCGCCGGGCTGGGTGTTGCCGAGATCCGCGCGCCCGTTGTACTCGGCGCCCGAGCTGTACTCGGGAATCGGCTCGAAGCTGCCCGTCTCGGTCTTGATCGTCGCGAGCGCCGCGATGATCGTGTTCTGATCGGTCATGCCGGCCTGAGAAAGGGCCTGGGCGATGGTGGGCCAGTTGGCTTGAAAGCTCCCCTGCGGCACGCCCAGCGCCGAGGCGATCTGGGACGGCGTCGCCGGGGCCCCGCCGCCGACCGGAGCGGCGCTGCGGTGAAAAAGACCCGCGACGCGCTTGAAGAGGCCACCCACCAGGTTCTCGACGTCGTGAAGGCCCGTGTTCAGAGGATTGGGAGCCGAACCGCTCGGAGCCGCCTGCGGCGCCGCAACCGGGAGCGCGGCCCCTCCGATGGGGCGCGGCAACGGTCGAATCGGCGTTCTGGGCAAGGTGGGGCTTATCATGCGCCCGGCAGCTCTCCAAAAAATGATTACTGTTTCTTTATCGCTCATTAACGCCCAATTAGGGTAATGGCGCGTTTAAATCTCGGTTCAATTTCGGGTGAGGCGTCAAGCGCGTCTTGGGGAACAATGGGCATTCCGTCCGTGGTAGAAACCAACGTGCGCCGTCAAGGAGTCGTCATGCTCGAACCGCCGCAACACTTCAAGCGCCAGCTACGCGACGCGTTCGCGACGCTCGAGGTCGGCCAGACCTTCACCTACACGCGCACCTTCACCGAGGCGGACGCGAGCCTGTTCTGCGGATTGACGGGCGATTTCAATCCCTTTCACCTCGACGCGTCCTTCTCGAAGGCGAGCTGGTACGGCGGACGCATTCTGCCCGGGCTGCTCACCGGCTCGATGATCACGCACATCGGCGGCTTGTTGGGATTTCTCGCCACCGAGATGAGCTTCCGCTTTCAAGGGCCGGTCTACGTGGGGGACACCGTGACCTGCGTCGTCACGATCGCCGAAAAGGACCCCGAGGCCCGGCGCATCTATGCGGACGCCGTGCTGCACAATCAAGACGGCGCCCAGGTCATGAGCTGTCGCTTCGCGGGATTTCCCTCACAGGTCCGTCTCACGCCCGATCCGCGCTGACGAGGGCCCAGGGAGCCGTCTTCACCGGGGCGAAACGACGAGGCCTTTCGGTCAAATCGACCGAGGGGAAGGCGGCGCGTTTCCCTAAGATGGGAAGCGTCCCCACCCAAGCCGTTGCGACGAAAGAGACAGCCATGATCAAACTGACCTGGCTTCCCGAAGAACTCCACCACGCCTACGAGCGCGAGATCGATCAGCTGGTCGAGAACCAGGACTTCCTGGAGCACTTCTTCGCCCTCACCAAGCTGCTCGACGCGTCGAATCGGCGCATGAACGAGGACGTGGAGGCTTCGTAAGCCTGACCGGGTAGGCTCAGCCGCCCGGCCCCTGCTCGGCCGGCGGCGGCACGGAGCGCAGCTTGCCCTTGTTGCCCTCGACCGCCTGCATGTACTGCGTCTTGTCTTCCAGGGCGCGGGTGAGGGCCTCTTGCAGCTCCTGGTTGCTCCGATTGAGCTCCTCGACCTGCTTCTGCAGCATCGAGAGCTGCTTGCCCTTGGCCGCCTCGCTCTCCTTGGTGAGCTTGGTGTTCTTGGTCTTGAGCGACTTCACTTCCTTGCTGAAGGTGTCGAGGCGAATCTCGGCTTCCTTGCGCAGCTCGCGCTCCTTGCCGAGCTCGGCGAAGAGCTTCGCGACCTCGCGCTCCGAGTTGGCGAGCAGCTTGGTGAGCTCGTCCACGCGCTCGTCCGCGCCGCCTTGCTGGGCGCGGAACTGCGTGAGCTCGGCTTCGACCGCCTGCAGCTCCTCGGCGGCGCGCGCCTGAAAGGTCTCGAAGGCCTCGCGCAGCTCGCGCGCCTCGCGCTCCTTGCCGGCGACCAGCGAATCGAGCTGGCTGCGCTGGCCTTGCAGGCGCTGCACTTCTTCGCGCAGATGCTCGATCTCGCCGCGCAGCTCGATCTCGACCTCGGCGTAGCCCTGCGTCACTTCCAGCTGGGCGCGCAACTCGCTCAAGGCGGCCTGCTGCGAGCCGATGACGCCCTTTTGCTCCTGCACCTGTTGCTGGTACTTGATGGCCGCCGCGCGGCTCACCTGCACCTCGTTGCGCCACTCGGCGCGCTCCTGCGCCAGCTCGTCGATGCGCGCCAGGGCGTATTGCAGCTGACCCTGAGCGTCGCGGGCCATGGTCTCGTGCAGCTGCTTCTGATGGTCGATGAACGCCCGCAGCTTCTTGTTCTCGGCTCGCAGGCCCTGGAACTTGGTGGAGAAGCCGGTGAGGCCGGTCTTCACCTGGTCCATCAAGCCACGCGCGAGGCGGGCCCGTTCGTCTTGAACGGCCCTGGCCACTTGCTGCCAGTGCATGATCTGCATGTTGCGCTCATGCAGAGCCTGGTTCAGCGACTGGATGTGGTCGACCAGCTTTTTGATTTGCTGATCGTAGGCGCTGGACATAGGGATCCCGTGGTTGAGGTGAGCCCGATCACCGATTCACGGTGCGCGGGATCACCGACAAGGAACGATCGTTGAAGGCCATTGTAGCACGCCGACGACGGGCCCGACCATTTCGTCATACAACGCAACCTTCTCGGACCGCCGCTCCTCTGGCGGCCACAGCGGTATTCACGTGCTAGGCTGACGGCACGGAGCTCCGGGAAACCGGGAAGGAGGGAGCCATGCACGTGTTGTTGGCCGTGGGCGGCATCTGGCTGTTTTTCAAGATCGTCGTGCCGCTCATCATACTGGCGGTGATTGTCTGGTTGGTCGCCCGTGCGGTGCGGAGTCATCCGCCGACGTTTAGCGCGAGCGAGCCGCGCGATCGCGGCATCGACTCCGATCGAGACCTGCCATAGAAGAAACGGCGAGCCTGAGGGGGCTCGCCGTTTCGTTTACCAGACCGCCACGGCTCCTTCGGCGCCGCGGACCGCGAAGTACTTCGCGCGCGGATGGTGGGCGATCATGGCGGCCGTCGATTGCTCGGGCACGAGCTGGTGGCCCTCGGTGAGCGTCACGGCGATCGCCGCTTCCGCCGGCAGCGCCGTGAAGATCTGCTGATGGTCCGCCGTGTTAGGAATCGCGGGATATCCCCAGCTGTAGCGCTTGCCCTGGTTGTCCTCGAGGCCCAGCTCACGGCGAATGTGCCGATGCGCGTACTCCGCGAGCGCCTCGGCCGCCTGGACCGAGAGGCCGTGTAGGAAGTAGGACTCCGAGAAGAGGCCCTGCTTGTTGAGCGCCTCGGTCTTCTCGGCGGCGGCGTCGCCCACCGTGACGACCTGCAGCGCGATCACGTCCATGCGACCGGATTCCACGCTCGCGTAGTAGTCCGCCAGGCTCAGATGCTCGCCTTCGGGCTGGCGCGGGCAGGTCAATCGCGCGATCACCTTGCTGTGGTCCTGCGGATCGTAGACCAGCACCGTCTCGCCCTGCGACTGGCAAGGATAGTAGCCGTAGACGAAGCGCGGCCGCAGCCAGCCTTCGCGCTTGGCCTGCGCTTGCAGGGCGAACCGGCGCGGCTCGAACTCCTCGGCAAGCAGCTTCTCGTAGGCCTCGCCGTGGGTGTTCTTGGCGCCCCAGCTCAAGCGGTAGAGCGAGGGCAGGTCCAGGCACGCGAACACGGCGTCGAGGTCATCGACCTCGACCGTGCGGTGGCCCCAGAACGGCGGCGTGGGAATGTGCTCGGCGTCCGGCGTCTCCGAGCGGACGCCGGGAGCCGCCGGCACGACCGCCTTGCGGGCGCGGTTCTTGGCGACCACGGCCTCCTCGCGCGTCTTTTGAATCAACGCCTGGCGCTTCTCGGGATCCACGAGCTGCTCGACGAGCGCCAGGCCCTCGAAGGCGTCGTTCGCGTAGAACACGCCCGGATCGTAGAACTTC
Source organism: Oscillatoriaceae cyanobacterium (assembly GCA_036703175.1). GTDB lineage: Bacteria > Cyanobacteriota > Sericytochromatia > S15B-MN24 > JAQBPE01 > DATNPP01. Next base: position 8,953 of record DATNPP010000151.1, on the reverse strand, counting down.
TCTTCTTCGAGCAGCAAAATGCGCAGGCCGTAGCTGCGGTTGATCGCCGCGCCGCCGATGATCACGGGGAACTTGAGCTCGCGCTTGGCGAGCTCTTGCAGGCACAGGGGCATCTGCTTCGAGGTGCTGACGAGCAACGCCGAGAGGCCGATCACGTCCGCGCCGACCTCTTCGGCCTTCTCGAGAATCGTGTTGATCGGCACCTGCTTGCCCAGGTCGTAGACCGTGTAGCCGTTGTTGCTCAGAATCGTCTTCACGAGGTTCTTGCCGATGTCGTGCACGTCGCCGTAGACCGTCGCGAGCACCACCTTGCCCTTGGTCGCGCCCTCGGCCTTCTCGAGGAACTGCTCGAGGTGCGCCACGGCCTTTTTCATGACCTCGGCGGACTGCAGCACGAACGGCAGAATCAGCTCGCCCGCGCCGAAGCGATCGCCCACGTCCTTCATGGCCGGCAGCAGCACCTTGTTGAGCACCTCGACGGGACTCTGGCGCGTCATCGCCTCGTCCAGCAATCGCTCGATGTCGTTCTTCTTGCGGTGCAGGATCTTCCAGTGAATCGCTTCTTCCGCGGTCATGCCGGCGGTGGGATCCTCGGCCTCTTGCGCCGCCCCGACCTTGACGCCCTCGAAGTGGGCGATCAGCTTCTGCAGCGCATCCGGGGCGCGATCGAAGACCAGATCCTCGGCGAGCTGGCGCTCCTCGGCGGCAATGTCCGGCAACGGCTTGATGTGGGCCGGATTGACGATCGCGAGATCCAGCCCCGCCTGCACGCAGTGGTACAGGAAAACCGAGTTCAAAACGTGGCGCGCGGCGGGGCTCAAGCCGAAGCTGACGTTCGAGACGCCCAGAATCGTGTAAACGCCGGGCATGGCGGCCTTGATGGCGCGAATGCCCTCGATCGTCTCGATCGCCGAACGCCGGAACTCCTCCTCGCCCGTGGCGAGCGTGAAGGTCAGATCGTCGAAGATCAGCGCGTCGGGCCGCAGACCGTCCTCGTTCACGGCGATGTCGTGAATGCGCTTCGCGATCTCGAGCTTGCGCGCGGCCGTCTTGGCCATGCCGACCTCGTCGATCGTGAGCGCCACGACCGCCGCGCCGTGCTCCACGACGTGCGGCAGCACCGCCTCGATGCGCTCGCGACCATTCTCGAGGTTGATCGAGTTCACGATCGCGCGGCCCGGATAGGTCCGCAACGCCTCGGCAATCACGCCGTACTCGGTCGAGTCGATCACCAACGGCGCCTCGACGCTCATGGCGAGCTTCTTGACGACCTTGCGCATCGTGTCGACCTCGTCCGCGCGCTCGGTGAGGGCCACGCAGACGTCGAGCACGTGCGCGCCGCCTTCCACCTGGTCGCGCGCCACCTCGACGACGCCGTCGAGGTCGTCCGCCAAAAGGAACTGCTTGAGCTTGCGGCTGCCCTGCGCGTTCACGCGCTCGCCGACCAGCATCGGCTTGGGCTCTTGATCCAGCGTGACGGCGCGAATCGACCCGGAAACCGAGGGCGCCTGCGTCACTTGACGGTTTCTGGGCGCGAGGCCGCCCACGCGCTTAGCGAGCTCGGCAATGTGCTCGGGCGTCGTGCCGCAGCAGCCGCCGACGATCTCGACGCCGAAGTCCTTGACGAAGGACTCGAGGGCGATCGCGAACGGCTCGGGCTTCTCGGGATAGACGGCTTTGCCGTCCACGTTGAGCGGCAATCCGGCGTTGGGCAGCACGCTGATCGGCAGCCGGCTGTTCTCGCACAGGTAGCGCACCGGCTCGCGCATGTGCTCGGGACCCGTCGAGCAGTTGAGGCCGATCACGTCGATCGGCAGCGCCGAAAGGGTCGTGAGCGCCGCGCCGACGTCCGTGCCGAGCAACATACGGCCGGAGGTGTCCAGCGTGACCTGCACCTGCAGCGCCACACGCCGGCCGCTCTTTTTGAAGTAGCGGTTGATGCCCGTGACGGCGGCCTTGACCTCGAGGATGTCCTGGCTGGTCTCGACGAGCAGCACGTCACAACCGCCCTCGACGAGGGGCTGGGCCTGCTCCTCGAAGATCGCGGCGAGCTCCTCGAAGGTGATGGCCGAGAGCGACGGATCGTCGGAGCTCGGCAGCATGCCGGTCGGGCCCATCGAGCCGGCCACGAAGCGCGGGCGATCGGGCGTGGCCACGCGATCGGCCTCGCGGCGCGCCAGCGCGGCGGCCTCGAAGTTCAGCTTGTACGTGAGCTCGGCGATCCCGTACTCGTCCATCTTGAGGCGATTGCCGCCGAAGGTGTTCGTTTCGACCACGTCGCAGCCGGCCGCGAAGTAATCCGCGTGAACGCGCGCGATCAGATCCGGCCGCGTGAGCACGAGATAGTCGTTGCAACCGTCCTTGCCGCCGAAGTCCGCCGGGCTGAGCTCGAGCTTCTGCAGCGAGGTGCCCATCGCCCCGTCGTAAATCAGCACGCGTTGGCGCAAAGTGTCGAGAAAAGTGCTCATACCGGGCTCCACGGGGTCAAAATGGGGTCATCAGGAAGTTAGAGCAGTTGTACCCCGTTTTGTAAAGCGCCTGGATTCTGCGCAAGCGTGGATTCCGAGCGCGTTTGCGGCGAAACCGGCATTATCCCTGGGCTACAAGGACTGAAAAAACCTCTTGACTTTTATTAAGTTATGCTATAATTGCGCAGGGTGTTTAGTTGTCCGGTAGGGTCTTTATCCTTGCGAATCGACTAACCCACAAGGCGATTACGGCGCTCGGGTCACCGTGGGCGGGACGGCGTAATCGGGACGCGAAGCTCACGGTAAAACGAAAGGGTTAGTCGATGCTTTACACGGATCAGATCATCGCGTGCGTGGACTGCGGCACGGAGTTCAACTTCACCGCCAAGGAGCAAGAGTTCTACGCGCAAAAGGGCTTCACCAGCCAGCCGAAGCGCTGCAAGCCTTGCCGCAACGCCCGCAAGGATTCCGCCGGCAGCCGCCCGTCGGCCGAGCGCAGCAGCGGTGGTGGTTACGGCGCGCCGCGCGAGCGCGAGATGCACACCGTCACCTGCGCCGCGTGCGGCGTGGAGACGCAGGTGCCCTTCAAGCCCCGCGGTGACCGTCCGGTCTACTGCCGCTCCTGCTTCCAGCGCTAGTCGAGAGTCGGGCCGCCTCTTCGGAGGCGGCCTTTTGCATGGGAGATTCGCATGCGGCGGTGGTATTCGGCGTTTGTTATCGGCGGGCTCATGGCGGGCCTCTCGCTTCCCGCGCGCGCGTCGGGCGATCCCTATCCGGTGCGCGCGGAAGTTCGCCTGTTCGCGCGACAGGCCGCCTCACCCGCCGCGCTGACCCGCATTGCGGACGACTTCGCGACGCGGCATGAACGCATCCAGGAGGCCGGCGGCAAGGCCCTCGCGCGCACCGACGTGGGCTACGGCGCACGTTTCCGCGTTCGGTATTTGCTCAAGGATGCCGTGGTCGAGACGTACTCGGGCATCTTCGACGGCGCGCTTTCGACCTGTCACTTCAACCACGCCTGGCGCTTGACGCAGGCCGTCGCCCTCGCCCGAGCACTTCAAGGGAAGGACCACGACACGGCGATCGATTTCAACCATCCCACGAGCCGAACGGCCTCCGAGGTCCGCTACGAGCTGGACCAGGGCTGCGTCGCGGATTGCATCTTCAGGCTCGACAAGGCCGGCGCGTGCACGGAGATCCTCTGGTCCTCCGCCTGCTGAGCCGTGACAGGCCCAAAGGCGAGCGCTGGCGCACCCGCAGAATCCCGGCCGAAGGGGCTTGTTTTGAGCTCCGACTTCCGAGGGTATCAAGGAAGCAGGAGATGGGGAAAGGGAGTCCGCATGGCCAGACGGTTCCGGCTAATGGGCGCGTCGTTGCTGATCCTGCTGGCCATCGACGGCTGCAGAATCGCACCGCCCGGAATCTTGAGCATTACCGGCATCCGGCCGAGCGCGAATGTGCCCAGGCCCCAGTCGACGCACGCGCCGTCGCCGGTAGTGGCCAACGCCGGCGCGATCGCGGGCACCGTGCTCGGGCCGGACGCGGGCCTGATTTCGAGCAATCTGGCCTCGATCGTCTCCGGCAACACCGCGGCGCTGGTCGCGAACAACGGCGCGGGCATGGTGTCGAACAACGGGGCCGGCCTGATCGGGAACAACGGCAGCTCGTACCGCCTGCTCGACTGGTCGCCGAAGCCGGCGGCGAAGGTGCAGGTCAGCGTCGTGGACAGCGCGGGCAAGCTGCTCGCCGGCCCGGTGAGCAGCGGCGACGACGGCAGCTTCAAGCTCTCCGGGCTCAAGCCTTCCTCCGCACTGGTGTTCGTGCAGGCGACCTACACCGTGCACGGCGTGACCGGGACGCTCGCAGCGGCGATCGCCGCGCCGCGCCATGCGGACGCCAGCGGCGTGCGGATCGACCCGGCGACCACATTGGTGGCCAAGAAGGCCGAGCGGTTGCTCGCCACCGGGTCGCTCACGGAAAGCCAGCTCGACCCGGCGGCGCTCGCGCATGCGGCGAATGCGCTCGCCACCTTCCTCTCGCCGCTCGCCGGCGCCGCCGGCGCCGCGCTCGACGCGGCCCAGGCGAGCCAGGTCTTCGACACGATGAGCACGCAAAGCGCGGACCTCAAGACGCAACTGAGCCAGGCGCTCGGCACCGTGAGCGGGAGCGATCTGCTCGCCTCGGCGCCGATCGACGCGAGCGATGCGCTGCCGACACCACCGCCGCAATCGTCGGGCGGTTCAGGCGGTGGCGGCTCGGGCGGCGGAGGAACGACCACGTCGACGCCGCCGCCGCTGCTTCAGCCGGACGAAGTCGCCGGACATGCCGGCGGAACGCTCTACTTCGAAGGCCAGGACCTTACGAGCGACTGGCAAGTCCACTTGCCTGGCGGCCAGACGCTCGGCCTCACGGCGCTCGGCGCGCAGCGTGGCCGCATCGTCCTGCCCGCCGGGATGACGAGCGGTGATCTCTCGGTGACGGGCAACGGGAATACCTTCGGCCCCTGGCCGTTCCACGCCCTCGCCTATGCGCTCGGCGCCCAGCCGGACGGCATCACCTGCGATCAGACGGGCGCCGGGCGTCCCGCGCCGGTCCTCGCGACGGCCCGGTCGGGAGCGGCGGCCGTGCAGAACGGCGACTATGTCTACGTGGTCGGAGGCGACAGCGGCAGCGGCGCACTGACCTCGGTCGAGCGTGCGCTCGTGAACGCCGACGGCACGCTCGGCGCATTTTCGGCGATCGCCACGCTGCAAACGGCCCGCTCGCAGGCATCCTGCCTCGTTTCAGGCGGCTATCTCTACGTGCTCGGCGGCCAAAGCGGCGGCGCCGCGCTGGACAGCATCGAGCGCGCCGCGATCAACACGGACGGAAGCCTCGGCGCGTTCGCGAGCGCCGGGCATCTGAGCACCGCACGCTGGGGCTTCACCTGCCAGCGCATTGGCGGCGGCGTCTATGCGATCGGCGGCTCGAACGACAACGGCGCCCTGGGCTCGCTCGAACGCGCGCCGCTCAACGCCGACGGCACGCTCGGGCAGTTCGCGAGCGTCACCGCGACCCTCGTCACGCCACGCTACGGCCATGGCGCGGCCTGCGTCGGCGACTATCTCTACGTGTACGGCGGCTCGAACCATAGCACGCTCGACACGGTCGAGCGTGCACCGGTGAATGCCGACGGCACCCTGGGCGCGTTCGCGACGACCGCCTTGCATCTCGCCGCCGCGCGCAGCGCCTTCGCCTCGGCCGTGGTCGACCACACGCTCGTGATCGCGGGCGGCGACGCGAACGGCACGCCGCTTCGAAGCGTCGAGACGGCCAGTTTCGAGGGAGACGGCACGCTCGATGCCTTCTCGACCGTCAGCGGCCTCTCCCTCGCCGACGCCCGTTCCTCGGCCGCCGGGCTGGCCGTCGACAACCGACTCGACCTCATCGGCGGCACGGACGGCACGGTGCAATCGGACATCGAGCGGCTCGGCTTGGTGGCGACGGGCGATCTCGGGCCGTTCGCCGCCAGCACGAACGGGCTCACCACCAAGCGCTCGTACTTCGGCGCCGTCGCCCTCGGGCGCTACGTGTACGCGATCGGCGGCGTGCCCGGCACCGGTCAGGGCGATCCGAGCGCCGGTGTCGAGCGCGCCGAGATCGGCTCGGACGGCACGCTCGGCGCTTTCAGCGATGCCGGCATCACCCTCCAAACGCCGCGCTCGTGTTTCAGCCTCGCGCACGTCGGCTCGACCCTCTACGTGATCGGCGGCGCCGGTGGTGACGAGAACGCCACGCCGCTCAATACCGTCGAGAGCGCGACGATCGGCGCGGACGGCACGCTGGGCGCTTTCGCGCCGGTGGCGGGGCTGACGCTCAACGTGGCGCGCAAGAAGGCCCCGGCGGTCGTCATCGGCAACTACCTCTACATCGTGGGCGGCGACACGGGCGGCGGCAGCGATGCCGGCATCGCCACGATCGAGCGCGCGCCGATCAACCCGGACGGCACGCTGGGCAGCTTCACGGTGCTGACCGGGCAATTGACCAGGCCGCGAATCTACCACGCTTGCGCCGTGCTGGGAGGCAAGCTCTACGTAATCGGCGGCGAGAACAACGACGCGACCTCGATCGACACGGTCGAAGCGGCGACCATCAACGCTGACGGCACGCTCGGTCCGTTCGCGACGGTGGCCGGCGTGACGCTCGCGCATGCGCGTGGCGAGTTCGCGACCGCCTTGCTCGGCCAGTACCTCTACGTGTTCTGCGGCTGGAGCTCGACCGGCGGCATCCTCTCCGACGTCGAACGCGCGCCCGTCAATCCGGACGGCACGCTGGGCAACTTCTCGGCCTACACCAACTCGGCCGTCGCCGCGCGTGACGAGGGCGCGGCCATCGTGACCTGCGACGGCGTCTATCTGCTCGGCGGCGACGGGCTCAGCAGCGTGGAGCGCGCGCCGCTTCAATAGCCGCTCGACTGCTCAAGCTTGCGCAATTCGCTCCGATGTATTGAACTAGAACCGCAGGGCCGGGCGCATTCGCGCCGTGAGATCCTCAACCCCCTCCGTCGGCCCGGCCCACGGTTCTTTTGAGATCACCTTGTTGAACGCCCACGACTTTCTGCTCGCCGAAGACCGCCCCCGCCTGTTCGACGGCGCGATGGGCACGATGCTGTACGCCAGAGGCGTGTACATCAACCAGTGCTTCGACGAGATCAACGCCAAGAACCCCGAGCTGGTGCGCGAGGTGCATCGCGCCTATTTGCAGGCCGGGGCCGAAATCCTCGAGACCAACACCTTCGGCGCCACGCGCTTCAAGCTCGCCCATCACGGGCTCGAGCGCCGCGTGGCCGAGCTGAACGAGCGCGCCGCGCGCCTCGCGCGCGAGGTGGCAGCGGGCAAGGCCCTGGTGGCGGGCGCGATCGGCCCGCTGGGCATTCGCTTGGAGCCCTACGGCCCGACCTCGTACGACGAGGCGCAAGAGGCCTTCCGTGAGGCCGCCGAGGCGCTTCTCGAGGGCGGGGTCGACATGTTCGTGCTCGAGACCTTCTCGGATCTGGCCGAGATTCTGCAGGCGATCGCCGCCGTGCGGGCGATCAGCGACAAGCCGATCGTCGCGCAGATGACGATTCAAGAAGACGGCAGCACCCACTACGGCACCGAGGTGGCCCAGCTCGCGCGATCGCTCGCGCGCGCCGAGGTCGACGTGATCGGCTTGAACTGCAGCGTGGGCCCCGCGACGATGCTCGGCGCGATCGAGGAAATGGCCGCGGCGACCGACAAGCGCCTGGCCGCCCAGCCCAACGCGGGATTGCCGCGCGAGGTGGCGGGCCGGCAGATCTACATGGCCAGCCCGGACTACATGGCCAAGCACGCCAAGCGCCTGTATCAGGCCGGCGCGCGCATTCTCGGCGGCTGCTGCGGCACCACGCCGGAGCACATCCGCTTGATGGCCGACGCGCTGCGCGCCCAATCGCCCGGCCGATTGTCCCTCTCGCTTGCGCTGAACGACGACGCGCCCCAGGCCCTGCCCGAGGTGCCCACGGCCGAGCGCTCGCGCTTCGCTTCCAAAATTGCCCGAGGCGAGTTCGCAAGCTCGGTCGAGATCACCCCGCCGCGCGGCGCGGACGCCCGTATGCTGGTCGAGAATGCCCAATTGCTCGCGAAGGCCGGCGTCGACGCCGTGAACGTGCCGGACGGCCCGCGCGCGCAGAGCCGCATGAGCGCGCTCGCGGCGAGCGTGATCCTCGAGCGCGAGGGCATCGAGGCCGTGGTGCACTACTGCTGCCGCGATCGCAATCTGCTCGGCATGCAGAGCGATCTGCTCGGCGCGGCGGCGCTGGGCATTCGCAATCTGCTGCTGATCACCGGCGATCCGCCGAAGATGGGGCCGTATCCGCAGGCCACGGCCGTTTTCGACATCGACTCGATCGGCTTGACCAATCTCGTCAAGCGCCTCAATCAGGGGCTCGACATCGGCGGCAACCCGGTCGGCTCGCAGACGTCGTTTCTGATTGGCGTCGGCGTGAACCCCGGCGCGCTGGATCTCGAGCACGAGCTACGCCGCTTCGCCTGGAAGGTCGAGGCGGGCGCCCAGTACGCCATCACCCAGCCGGTTTTCGATCCGGACCAGTTGAAGCGCTTCCTCAAGGCGATCGAGGGCTTCCGCATTCCCGTCATCGCGGGCATCTGGCCGCTCACGAGCTACCGCAACGCGGAGTTCATGAGCAACGAGGTGCCCGGCGTGGTGGTGCCGCCGCATGTGCTGGAGCGCATGCGCGCCGCGCCGGATGCCGAGTCGGCGCGCCAGGAAGGCATCGCGATCGCCCGCGAGATGCTCGACGAGGTACGCGCCGAGATTCAGGGCGTGCAGGTCAGCGCGCCGTTCGGCACGGTGCCGTTCGCGCTGCAGGTGCTCGAGGGGTATCTGGGCGGCGACGTCGCCGCCACGCGGCGCTAGCCGGTGTGCGTCCCCTCCCCCTGGTGAGGGGGAGGGATGTTGGCGACCCG
>DATNPP010000142.1:0-6808 GCA_036703175.1 Oscillatoriaceae cyanobacterium | reverse complement strand
AATCTGCCGGTGCGCGAGCGGGCGATCGGCAGCAGCCTCAACAACGTCCTCGGCTACGGCCGCGCCTAGCGTCCGCTGACGAACGGCCGCACGTTTGGGCGCGACGCTCCGCGGGAACATGACGACCGGAGGGTGGGCGTCCCGGCGCCATCCGGACCGTCAGAAGAAGGAGGCCTCCCATGCCGAACATCCCTTTGCCCGAGATCGTCACCGCCCTCGAGCAGCACGTGGACGCGGAGAAGGCCATGAGCCTGCTCGGCGTCGCGCTGGATCAGCTCAATCTGGACGTGCGCGAGAGCTACACCCCCGAAGAGGTGATGGCGATCGGCGCGTACATCGTCGACGGTCAGCGTGAAGAGCTGCGCGAATCCGGCATTCCCGAAGTCATCGCCTTCGAGGAGGGCATCGGGGCCTTCGTCGACGGGCTCAAGGCCGATCTGCTGGAGCCGGTCGAGGCCGACGAGGCCGAGGCCGTCGAGACGCCGGAAGGCTAAAAAATCGTCGAAGGGGCGGAAGCGATGCTTCCGCCCCTTTCCGTTTTTAAGGGCTTACCAGCCCGAGAAGATGTGCGAGATGGCGTGGCCGACGTCCTTCGCGGCGCCGCTGACCGCATGCCCGACGTCGTCCGCCGCGTGCGCCACGGCGTGTTCCGCCGTGGAGGCCGCGTGGCCGACCGCCTGGGCCGCCTCGCCCGCCAGATGGCCGGCCGCCGGCAGGTACTTCGCGCCCATGCTCACGAGCTGAAGGCCCGCGCCGACGCCCTTGAGGGCCACGCCCGCCACGTCCGCCGGCGGAGGCGCCAGCATCAGGGCCGAGCCCGCCGCGTCCGCCACGTCGCCGGCGGCGCCGGCCACGTTGCCGATCTTGTCGGAGGTCGACATCTTGCCCCAGTTGTGGGCCAGGTTGTCGATGCGCCCGGCGGCGTCGGCGGCGTCACCCGCGATCGAGAGGACGGGGTTCATCTTGGGGCTCAGAAAGCCCACCGCGCTCGCGCCGCGCAACGAGTTCACGAGCTTGACGCCCTCGTCCGCGCCACGCAGGGTGTTCAGCGCGTCGCCGGCGAGATGGCTCACGTTGCCCACGGTGGGACCATGGGCCACTGCCGAGAACGCGCCCGGCAAATCCGCGGCCGCGTCCAGGCCACTGATCACGCGCACGCCCGAGGTGACCTTGCCGAGGGTCGAGAGGGTCTTGAAATTGCTCGTAGGCCCGCTGCCGCCCGTCGGCTCGCCGCCCTTCAGGTGCGACGTGATCGCGCTGTGCGCCTTCATCAGGTCGCCGATCTTGCCCTTCGCGGAGAGCGAATCCTTGACGAGCTTGTAGGCCGCGCTGCCCGCCACGACGCCCGTGGCGGCCTTCGCGACGGTGCCCCAGGGCAAAGCGCCATGGTCCGCGCTGCTGGCCGCGAGCGACAAGCGCCCCGTGTGGGCCTTGGCCGCCTTGGCCGACGCGGCCTTGGCCGACGCGGCCTTTGCCGCCGCTTCCGCCGCACGCTTCGCAGCCGCTTCGGCGGCCGCCTTCGCAGCTGCCCGGGCAGCGGCCTCCGCGGCCGCCTTGGCCGCTGCTTCAGCGGCGGCTTTGGCTGCCGCCTCGGCGGCACCCGCGTTCAGGGGCCCGCTTCCACCATCAGCTAGGCGCATCGGCTCTTCCTCCTCTAATTTCCTCAACGCCGCAACCCGCGGCGATATAGTCCCTGCCCCTCTTATCCCCGAAGCGTGCGGACGGCTGACGCGTTTTGACAGTGTCTTAACAACCATTTCAAGCTGGCTAACACGGTCGAAATGCTCGCCGATCGGCGTGCGCTCGAAGCAAGCTCACCTTACCCCGGACCAGCGCTTGAATCACCTTCGTCTGACGGCGCTCGGAGGCGTGCAATGAGGCTTCGAGGTTTCCTAGACCAATGCCCGCTCAGGCCGGGCGCAGCTTGCGAACCAGCCCGCCGCCTGCGGCCGCGAGCAGCAGCAAGGCCGTCGAGACTGCGACCATCGCGGGGCCGGTGGGCAGATCGTAATTGAAGGACAACAACAAGCCGACGAAGGCCGCGATCGCCGCCGAAAGAGCGGCGATCGCGAAGATCGTGCGCGTGCCCTTGGCGATCGAGAGCGCCGTCATGGCGGGAATCACGAGGAAGGCGAAGGTCAAAAGCGAGCCCGCGATCTTGGTGACGGCGGCGATCGCCACGCCGAGCGTCAGATAGAACAGCCAGTTCCAGAACACGGTCTTGTAGCCCAGCGTGCGCGCCATCTCCGGATCGTACGAGACGAACAGGAACGGCCGGCGGCACACGAGGTGCGTGATCAGCACCAGCGCGCCGGCGCCGCCCACGAGCCACAGGTCCTCCGCCTTGGCGGTGATCATGTTGCCGAACATGAGGTCCTTGATGTCTTCCATGCCCTGCGCCGCGTGCCAGATGAGCAGCACCGTGCCGGCCGAGCACGCGGCGTAGGCCAGGCCCAGCAAGCTCTCCTGGCTCAATCGCTTGCCTCCCGTCAGAAAGGCGAGCAGCGTGACGCCCAGCAGCGTCACGACGAAGGCGGTGGGATTCGGGCTGAGGCCGACGAGCAGCGCGAAGGCCAATCCGGCGGTCGAGATCTGCGAGAGCGCCGCGCCGACGAAGACGATGCGGCGCAGCACGACGTAAACGCCGAGCACGGCGCAGACGACCGCCACGATCACGCTGATCGCGAGCGCGCGCTGCATGAAATCGAGTGAAAGCGCATCAAACATGGGTGGACTCTCCGGTTCTGGGGGCGGGCACGATCACGCGTTGCCCCGCCACGACGCCGACCTCGACGGGCACGCCGTACATGTCCGTGAGCGTCTGGCTGGTGAGCATCTTGTCGGTCGGGCCTTCGACGGCGCGCCCACGATCGACGATCGCGATCGAGTGCGCGCAGTTGGCGACCTCGCCCAGCAGGTGCGTCACGAGGACCACCGTGAGGTGGCCCTCGTCGTGCAGATTGCTGACGAGCTCCATGAGCAATTGGCTGCTCAGGAGATCCATGCCGGCCGTCGGCTCGTCGAGAATCAGCACCTCGGGCTCGAGCGCCAGCGCACGCGCGATGAGCGTGCGCTGCTTTTGCCCCCCCGAGAGATCGCGGTACTGGCGCTTCTGAAAGCCGTCCACGCCCGCGCGCGCCATGGCCCACTCGATTCTGGCGCGATCCTCGGCGTTGAAGGGCCTTAGCATACCCGTCAGATGATAGCGCCCCATCGTGACGACCTCGCGCACCGTAAAGGGATACAGCGTGTCGAGCGCCTCGCGCTGCGGCACGTAGCCGAAGCGCGGACGCCCGCCCTCGCCGTACCGGCGTTCGCCCGCGAGCACGGGCAGAATGCCGAGTAGCGTGCGCAACAGCGTCGTCTTGCCCGAGCCGTTGGGGCCGACGATGCCGAGAAAGTCGCCCTCGTCCAGCTGCAGATTGACGCCGTCGAGAATCGTGCGGCTGCCGTAGCCCAGGCGGGCGTTCTTGAATTCGACGTAGCGCTTGCTCATTGCTTCGCCGCCGCCACGAGACGAGGAATGACGTAGTCGAACAGGTCGAAGTACGTCTTGATTTGAGGATAGCCGCCCACCGAGGTCGGAATCACGACGTAGGGCACGCCGGCCTCGCGCTGGATCATCGCCGGCGTCTCGGTGTTGAACCACTGCTCGACGATCGTCGCGCGCACGTGCTCGTGCTTGGCGATGCGAATCAGATCCAGCGTGTGCGAGGGCGTCGGCGGCACGCCGGGCTTCGGCTCGACGTTGCCGACGATGTTGAGCCCGAACCGGTGGGCGAAGTAGGTGAACTCCTTGTGGTAGTCGAAGAAGTTGGCCCCGCGCAGGGGCGCCATCTCCTTCGTCCAGACCTTCATCTTGGCGTCCAGTTCGGCGTCGAACTTCTTTTCGTTCGCCGCAAAAGTCGACGCGTCGTTCGGATCCACCTGCTCGAGCGCGCTCTCGATGTTGGCGGCGATCACCTTGCCGCTCTCGGGATCCATCTGGTAGTGCGGATTGCCGTAGGGGTGCACGTCGCCCATCGCCATGTTCACCTGGCCGGTGGGCTTCTCCAACACGTTCAAGCCGGTCGAGCAGTTGACCCTGACCATGTCGTTGTTCTGGGCCGCGTCCAATAGCGGGCGATCCCAGACGCTGTCCAGCGCCAGGCCCATCTCGCAGAAGACCTGCGCGCGGCGGATCTTCATGACGTCGCTGGGGCGCGCCTCGTAGAAGTGGATGTCGTTGTAGCCGTGTGACAGCGAGTAGGCGTTCACGTGGTCGCCGCCGATGGCCTGGGCGATCGCCGCGAGGTCCTCGGTGGTGGTCACCACGTTCACGCGGCCCGAGGCCTGGGCCCGAGGAGCGGAAAGCGACAGGGTGAGCAGGGCCGCGGCCGTGGCCGCGAAAAGCAGTTGACGCATGTATTTTCTCCTAGAAGGTCAGCGGATGCGTGTGGGGGCCGAGGGTGAAGAGCGTCTGGGCGATGAACTTGTCGTCCGGATGCGCCCCGAAGACGTGCTCGGCTTCGAGCTTGAGACGCGTGGTTTCGAAGAGTGAGTAGCTGCCGGTCAATGCGACGCCGTAGTCGGCGCCGGAGCCGTCGACGGCATAGGCGTGATCGAGGCGCAAATCGACCCCGTAGTTGGTGCCGAAGGTGTAGTCCGCCGAGACGTACTCGCCCGAGGGCGCCTGACCGGGCAGCGCGAGCTGCATGTACTCGCCCATGAGGGTGAAGGCGGTCGTCACGTCCGGACGCCAGCGGTAGCGGAAATCCGCGCCCATCAGGGCCGAGCGCCCATTCACGGGGGTGATCGGCTCGGTCGCGCCGCTCAACCCCAGTTGCAGACCGGCGTAATCGCCCATCTCGAAGTAGGTGCCCGCGCGCACGTTGGCGACGGGACCGCGGCCAAAGGCGATCGCGTTGTCGCCGTTGCTGCCGTCGACCAGCAGCGAGATCTCCTGATCCCAGGGATTGGGAACGAAGCCCGAGAGCTCGACGCCGTTGTCTTCCCAGCCGTCCTCACCCCCGAGCAGCCGCGTGAAGACCAGTGGCTCGTCCACGAAGTCCCACTTCTCGGGATGCACCGGGTTCAGCATGCCGAAGGGCATCTTGAAGCGGCCGATGCGCGCCTTGATATCGGCGGGCAGCAGATTCGAGAGCGTCAGATTGCCTTCTTCCACGGCGAACCCGTCGGGCGTCTTCGAGAAGAAGACGTCCGCGCGGCTCCAGGGCGACAGATAGCCCTGAATCGAGATCTCGAACTCATGAAGTTCGACGTGGCCGACGTCCGTGTTGTATTGAATGTCGCCGACGGTGGCGACGTCCGGATTGACGTTCGCGTAGGCCGGGGCGGCGGCCAGCACGGCCGCCACCGCCGCGCACGCGGCGATGTATTTTTGCATAAGAGAAATCCTCGTCTAGGCAGGGCAAGGTGCCCGGCCATGGGGCAGCGATGCGGTGCGTTCAGACGACGGACGCACGACGGAAAGCCCCCGAATGGGAGCTCAGTCGGCGAACGGCGCCTCTAGACGAGGAAAGGAGGGGCGCGATTGCGAATGCGGCGGCAAACCTGCCGCGGTGGCGCGCGCGCGGTGCAGGTGAGCTGCTCGCGCGCGGGAGGGATGACGACCAGCAGCGGCGTCACGCGCGCCGGTGTGTAAGGCGTGCGCGCGAGCCAGGCGCAGACCGGGCAGGGCTCCACGGGCGCCGTGAGGGACTGGGCGACGATGACGGGCGCCGAGACGGTGGTGCGCGAGAGGTGCGCCAGCTCGTCCGCGTCCGTGTGGAACATCGGAAACAGGCCGATCACCCAGAGCATCAGCACGAACGTCACCACCCGCAAAGCGGGCGGCAAACGTCGAGTGGCTGATTGGCGAAGGGAGCGCATGCGGACCAATGTCACCCAAAAGGCGAGCGGCGAATAATTAGACAGACGGGCGTGCCGAAAGTTCCGTTCCTAGTCTACCCGATGCCCAAGAAAATTGGCGGCCCGGAGGCCGCCAGTCGAAAAGCGTCTTACTTGTTGAGGAGCTTGTGGCCCAGCCAGCCGCCGACCGCGGCGCCGAGGCCGACCACGCCCGCCACGAGCATGCCCGCCGGGCTCTTGCCCTTGGCGATCATCGGCAGCAGGAACTTCCAGGAGAGGAAGCCGCCGGCGGCCGCGCCGCCCAAGAAGCCGAGCATGCCGCCGGTGGACTTCGCCGCGACCGGCTGCCCCGCGGGGGCCGACAGCGAGGGATCCTGGGCAGCGGCTTGCGAGGGGTCCGTGGCCTGCGAGGGGTCATAGTTGTTCACGGGCACCGAGACCACGGGCGGCTGCGCCTGGGTCGGATCGCTGCTCGTCGCGAGTTGCGAGGGGTCGTAGCTCTGCGAAGGATCGGCGTAGGAAGGCGCCGCCTGCGAGGGATCCGTCGAGAGCGAGGGATCCGAGTACATCGAGGGATCGTAGCCGGTCGACTGCTGGGAGGGGTCCACGCCGCTCGACGTGTAGCTGTCCGTGGTGCTGATCGCGGAAGGGTCGCTGCTGGTCGCGCCGACGCTGGGCAGCGAGCCGATCGAATAGTTCGAGGAAGCCGAGGGGTAAACGGTCGAAATCGACATTCTGGACGCTCCTAACACTCACTCCAGCCGCTCACTCCTGCGGCACAAGAGTACTATCGCGGGCGCTGCGGCCACGTGTGCTTTTGTTCACGCAACCTTAAGGCAAGTTTTAACGCTTTGCCAAGATCGCGTTTTCAGCCCGCGAACACGTCTCCATACCAGCGCAGAATCAGCGTTCGGACCTGCTGCGGGTCGCCGTGGAACTCGGACTCCAGGTAGCGCTC